>DAORSV010000032.1:6119-17583 GCA_035443705.1 Gammaproteobacteria bacterium | reverse complement strand
TGGAATGCTAAAAAATACTATAAGGAGTATGCAGAATTGAATTAGAGATTTAAAGCGTTTTTTTTCCATTTTAAAATCATCCATATTTTATACAAATATCTCGTAGGAGATTCTCTCTACACACCTAAGCTGATCAGCTCAAATCAGTATTTTTTCATTTATTAGGCTTCACTGTTTAAAAAATACTGTTTAAAAAATTATTGAGACCCCACTCGATATTTTGACACAATTTTGTTTGCCGAGTAGAAAAAATTAAGAACGGCACTTTAAAGCGTCATTCATTTTTCGGGGAATCACTATAAGTTATTAGAGCTTTTACCAAATTTTCTATGGGATCGTAAGACAAAAATTAGGGTTGAATACCCCAAAACTGAACAGAATTTAAGCCGTTAACTACACCCTGGATTCTGATCTTGTATCACAGTTGCTTACTTCAGATTGCACAATTGCTCTGGGTTTAAATGACGCTAATCCCTGTTTTTTTGTTTCATAGGCTCGGAGAAGAATGGAGAGAGCAAAGCGCTCTCTCCACTGACTAGCGGCAGGCAAATTCAGTCAAGCGCCTTTTATTCAATATCAGCTTTGAACTTCTTTAAGATGCGGACTTTAACCACTCTTCTTGCCGGTTTAGCTTTAAACATCATTTCCTCGCCGGTGAAAGGATTTCTGCCCGTCCGAGGCTTGGTTGCGGGTTTAGTAATGGCCGTCATCTTAAATACCCCCGGCAATACAAATTGGCCTGGGCCGTTTTTAACTAAATGAAGCCTCATCAGAGTTTGCAAGGTCTCTAAGACTTTTTGTACCTCTTTTTTATTAAGACCTGTCTGAGCGGTTAGCGTCGCAAACAATTCTGTTTTCTTATAGGGAGTTTTTGGAGACAGAAGCTTCGGCACCTTGGGAACAGCTACTTTCTTAGCGACAACTGTTTTTTTAGGCTCTGCGGCCTTGCTCTTCGGTACTGGTTTTTTAGAAGCAGTTTTACTCAGTTTTTTTGCCATAATTTGTTTCTCCTTAAAACTTTCTTATACACGATAAACGCACTAATTTCAATCTGTGAACTAAAATAATAAGCATGAAGCAAGCCAAAAATTTAATTTTTTTAATATTACGAAATTTAGATTATTTTGTTAAGTATGTCAGCCATATATAAACGCTCCCGGGTGTCGCGCACCTCGTGAAAAATTTTGGGACAAGTCGCCAAAATATACTCGGAGGCGCGACGGCTATATTTACGCCGCGGACAATGGAATGGACCCACCCCTTTTAAACCGCTTCTAAAAGAGCCAAAATGGTGATGAATCAACCATTTAAACCATAAAGGTAAGGAGAAGGTCCATGAAAAATGTTACATTATTAGGCATTGATCTTGCAAAAAATGTTTTTCAATTACATGGTGTGGACGATAAAAGAAATCCTGTGTTAAGAAAACGACTTACTAGAAGCAAATTGATGGAATTTATTGTAAAATTACAAACGTGTACGATTGTGATGGAAGCCTGTAGTGAGGCAAATTATTGGTGTAGAAAATTTAAAGCAATGGGACATGAGGTCAAACTTATTAGCCCACAATTTGTAAAACCTTTCGTAAAAACTAATAAAAATGACGCAAATGACTCAGAAGCTATTTGTGAAGCGGCTTCTCGGCCTAGCATGCGTTATGTCTCGCCTAAAAGCGTGGAACAAGAAGGTATTCAAGCGGTACATAGAGTTAGAAGCCGATTGGTTGCAGAAAGAATAGCCTTGGTCAATCAAATACGTGGTTTATTAGCAGAGTTTGGCATTGTGGTTCCACAAGGCATTAATAAAATTTGTAAAGCATTGCCAGAAATAATTACCTCTGATACGATTATTAGCAAAAACCAGATCAAGGCCTAATAGCACTCATAGACTTGCCGCATAACATTGGTTCCGAAGCAATTATCTGGTTTCTAGTTAGGCGAGCGATGGTTCAACTCGTCAATGTATAAAAGATATCAATTATTAGGAGTAAATTAAAATTAATATTTTTAGGACGTTAGCCATTATTATTTCCATGACAATAGCATGCGGGTGTTCTGATACATCTGATACGGAATTAACGGTTTATCTTTTGGAAGAAAAAGTAATAGCTGGCGAAAAGAAAGTAACTATTTCTGCTTTAAAGCCAAGAAAATTTAAAATATGGAAAAATGCAAAAGTCGTATACCAAGAAGCTTTTCTTAATCATGTTTCTCTTCTTAATGATTTTACTAAAATGGGTATTTTCTACAAAGATTGTATAATAGAAGATAAAAACAATTGGTGCTGCTACGATTCTAAAAAAAGTTATTCAAATGTATATGAATATCATTTAGAATCTACTAGATATGTTGTCGAAAATGATTGGGCTCGTGATAAAAATCTTGAAGAATTGGTTTGTTATTGTGGTGTTTTTAATGGAAAATGGATGTTGCAAGTAAAATATCATGAAAAAAATGATGATGCTCTTCGCTCAAGAATATACTCGGTTCCTTACTGGAAATGGCTCTTATATGAGAAAAAGATTTTATCGAATAAACAGCTCTTATAGTGCACCCCATCGTCATGGCAATCTCACTGAAATTTTTCGGGAGAAATTAAACTGTTTTTAGTTTTTTACAGTCAAGTTTCGGGTGTATTTACAAAAATTTAGGTATTTTAAGAAATTCTCGGTGCAATTTTCTTTCCATCATTGATGATTATATCTTGTTTTGTCAGAGATTTATGGTTTAAACCAAAAATTGTTACACACTGGCTCCCTTTTTTATAAAATTGATAGTATAGTAAGTTAATTTATTTTTCAATTAAGATTAATTAAAAAAGGAACAAGCATGCATTCAAAAAATTTTATTATAAACCTCGAAAAAATTTTACAACGTGATCGTCTATGCATATTATCTAAATCTCAAATTGCTTAAGTTATTGATTACTCCCAATTGAAAACTGATAAAAGATTAATGCCAAAAATTACCCGTCTTAAAACGGCAGCCCAAACAACTGCCTGTCGGCCTTCTTTAAATAAGGCTCTATCGTTTGAATAAGATAGGGCATTGTCCCCTGTTTTCGGTGTAAAGACCGTAAGACAGAACCAATAATAATACTCCGCCTTAACTCTTGACGAGTCTCTAACCCTTCCCGTGATTTATCTTTTTCTAAATTTCCCGCTTTCATGCATTCCTCCTCTGAAAATAAATTATTCAAAATCTCTAGGATTATAGCGAATTTTTCTATATTAAAAAAGCATTTTTATCTCATTATTTAAAAAATTTTCATAAAATTTAAAGCTCAAAATATAGCACTATTTTAAAAAAACGTAATCTTGGCTATTATATTGACGCAATCCTAGAATTGAGTAAAACACGGCATTCAAACAATCGAATCTCTGCTTCTCGTTTAATTGCTTTTTGAAGGCTATTAACTGCTTCTTCTTGTAAATTATTTAAATAATAACAAACCGTTAAGCATTCACCAAATTTCTTTAAATGCTCATACTGCTTAAGTAATCCCTCTAGAACAGCGCCCTCCCGTTGCCAAGAAATATCTCTTAAAACCTGATCCTCAATAGAAGTCAATAATCGCGAAAAGCTTAATGCATTACTGAGCGGACTTCCTTTAAAGGTGATTTTTAATTCTACTTTTTCTGAGGTTGCATGTTTCACGATTAATTCCGGTTCGAACTGCATCCGCAATTTTTGGATTTCATGTGATCTCAATTCATCCTCCGCATGTAAATAAATTTGCGTGGTCTGAATAGAGCTATGTCGATGATTGGCTTGGATCATGCTCGCCGGAATACCCGCCTTATCTTGATGGCTTGCCGACAAATGTCTCAGCCAATGGGGAGACACTTTTTCAAGCTTTTCCTTTTTGTGCGGTTGATCTAGAAATGACTTTGAGGCCGCTTTGCTAATCGCTTTAACCAGGCTATACAGCTGCCGAACTTTTAAAGGTTTTTTTGTCTTTTTAGAGAGAAAAAGATTTTTGTGATCGTCTAAATTCGGTAGAGGCGCTAAGCCTAAATGCAAACGATAGACTTTTACATAAGATAATAATTGATCATTAACAGGCACATGCCCCGGCTTCCCGCCCTTACCTTTTATAAAAAACCACCAGCGTCCTTCTCGTTTTCTAAAAGCGTTCCAACTCGAAAGCGCTACTTCGTGAATACGCAGTCCCAGTAAATAGAATAAAGCAAATAAGAATTGGGTACGCATCTTATTGTCGATTTCTTGAAGTGTACTCTCCGGCATAGCTTGGATAGCTTTTTGTATGGCCTCCCATTCATCCACTTCTAACATTCTTTCCCACATCTTGTATTTTTGCATTTCTAAGTCAAGCGGCTTTGAAAAAGTTGTACTTAGCAATTTCAGAGCATTTGTTCGTAAATAATCTGCATCCACTAAATAATTGACGAGCGAATTAATACTTCTGATACTCATGCGGCAAGCAGGCTCGCTAAGACCTGATTTTAAAAGCGGCCAATTTTTACTTTTACCCGATTTATCGGAAATTGCCATCCAATGTCTAGGCGGATCCTTTAAGAATTCAAAGTATGACTCAAAATCTTGTACTTTCATCTGCCCAATTGTGATGCCTCTCTCATAGATGCACCAAAGCAACAATCTTCTTGATTCTTTATAATAGGCATTAAACGTATTCTTATTTTTATGTCGCAAAAGCCAACAAAGGACGGCTTCTATGTCATTTTTTGCTGTAATTTGGCAATGTTCACTATAGGGTTTAGAACATGCTTCTAAAGCTATTTGGGGTTCTCTTCCATTTAAAACAGAAAGATAAGACCCCTTATCGTTTGTTATTATTTCCACCTGTTATCCTCTACCAACTAATTTTTTAATATCCTTATTGTTCATCTAATCTTTCTTTATTCCAAGCAGGTTTTCACGGTTTTTCACAACTTGGACTTTTAATAACTCTTTTTTTAAATCCTCAACTGTTTTCTGAAGTGCGTGGACTTGATCACTTAAGTGAATCGTTTTTAGTTTTTCAACTATTAAAGCTTCGTCTGCCTGATAACCAATATCCTTAACCGCCATAAGACTCGCTTCATTCAATTCTTTTAATTCTTGTCTTAAAGATCCAATGTGTTGATTTTTGTCTTTAAGTAAGGTTTGAAAAATGTTCTCTTGACTGTCGCTTAAGACTTGGAAAGCTTCTTGGAGGTTTTTGTAAGCAGTTTCTAATATAGCATATTGAAATTTTGATTCTTCAAAATTCGTCGTGAGCGCTCGATTTTGTTCTTTAGCTTTTGTTAATTGTCGTTCTGTCTCAAGCATTTCGGTACTTAATCTTTCTTGATCTAAAATCTGTTTTTGAACTAATTTTTCTAAACCCTGTTTTTCTTGTGATGAGACTTTATTCTCTGTGGCCGGGTTACCATGCGGGTGAAAGCCTTTTTCGAAACAGGTTTGTTTCCATTGTTTTAAATATTTATGAATAGTGCCTTTACTGCCCCGCCCTAGATACTCACGTACCCGCCCTTGGGTAGGGGTTTTTCCTGCCGCGATGAGAGCTTCAGATGCCTGAAAAACATCTTTAGCAGTAATCGATATTCTAGACATTGCCTAGCTCACTCATCATCTCAAGATTGCTCCATGGCTCACCCGGTAATTTTGAAATAATACGCTGCCATACTAAGTCAAAATCTTCATTAAAATCGTGTTGGTTTTTTTCAATTGAAAGCAGTGGCGTAATGTCACCTCTAAAAGGCTCTGAGGTTTTTTTTAACCACAGATTTTGTTCAAATTGAGCTCTGGAAACTTTAAGGCCCATATTATTCATATATTCTTTAAAACAATGAATAAGCTTTTCTACATCAATAGGTAATTGTCTTAAAGCAACCGCCAAATCATATAAATCCCGACCTTTTCTACGCTGGAAAAGTGCCCGTAATTTTGTCCCTAATAATTCTTCAATTTCATAGGTTTTTATCATCGTTTTACCGGTATACCAAGGTGACTCTACCGCAAAAGGCACTTCTTTTAGATTAAAAATTGAAAAATGTTCTCGTGTGTTAATTTCTACCTTAAGCTTCATATTGACAGCACTCGGCGCCGCGGATTGAAACCGATACAACAAGGTGGCAGGTCCTTTTCCAAGATTTTTGTTCGATTTTCCCAACCAAGACTCTAAGACCTCTCTTAACCCATCGAAAATAGGCCCAATGGGACCTGGGGCTATTTGCACCAAATCAATATCTTCGCTATAGCGTGTTGGGTTTTTATAAAATAATTTTTGAAGGGCCGTGCCACCTCTAAACGTTAGTTTATTCGCCAAATCTGGATGGTTAAAAATATCAATCAACGCTCTGGATAAGATTAAATCTTGCTCCACCTGGGCATCATTTCCCCAAGGTGCTTTACCACGCCAATAAATAACACTGGAAGTTTCAATCATCAGTCTACCTCTATCGATTCATTGATAAAAATACGCCAACACGACTCCCTTTCATTCTCTTGATAAGCTTTGTAAGGCGCCAGGGGAACATGGCGGGGTTTTGTGTCTGCGATCCATTTAGCCAATGGCTTTAATAAATCTTCCCGGCCGCACACTTCTTCCAGGGAAAGCAAATACCCCAAACGTTGAATAACTGGCCATTCATACTCGCCTTTTTGGGCCGTCTCAATTAACATATCGGGATTGAGTTTTTCTTCCAATTCTGAAAGCACCGTCGCAATATGGCTAAAGTAGCCAGAGGATTTATAAAAGCTTACTAAGTCCAAGGCTGTCGCTTCAGGCGTTGAAACACGTAGCGTGCCCGTTTGGGTTTGTCGCTCCTTAAATAAAACCTGCTCGATTCTTTGGTTTTTAAAAAAACGAATATTAAGTTTTTTCTTAATGATGCTGCTCACAACTGTATTTGTCATTACTTGAAATTGTTGAGGCGCTTGATGTGTGGCGCCGTATAAAGCTGCGGCAGAGAGCAACCCAACATAATAGGGTAATTCAAGATGGGCCATCAAATCTTTTATAAACCATTCAGGAGGTAAGCTTCCCCAAGTTTTATATTCGAGCGGCACAATAATAAAAAATCCTGGCTTAATCGAGAGCAGCCTGTCCTTTTGTATTAAACGCCCCGCCGCTCTTTCAAAAGTTTTCTCCGTGCACCTCAGCAATGGAAGTGCCGCGGATTTAGTAAAAGAATAAAATCCCCGACTTTGGAGTTTATCCAGGTAGGCAGAAAGCGAGTTTTTTTCATATTCTTTGTATTTCATTTTAAAAATATACCATAAAATGTCTTAATTTGTAAATATATTGCAATTTATTTTAAAGCGGCAGCCGCCCTAGGGCCCGTTCTTTGCCACCAAATGGCTCCTCAGACGCTTTTAATTATAGATCAACGTTTTACCCGTGTAAATAGATCAATATTTTAACGCTATTGCAAATAATTATCATTATCGGCAATTAATTTAATAAAATGTCATTTACAAAAATTCATTTCAATTTACAGAATTTCATTTCAATTTTTTCAGAAAAATCAATATATTGGCCCAAGATGAACCCTGTTGTTGGCTGTGAAACTAAGTTATTATCAACGGATTACTTAATTTAATTCCCGCTCTTTCAAAGGTATCAGCATGGATTTTTTTGAATGTGTAAAAACAAATTTTATTGAAGCCAAGTTCTGTAATTTTTTGCTAAAAACACCTAAAACCGGGCCAAAAATTGAAATGAACTTTTGTAAATGATATAAAAAAATTTTTTCAACATTGAAGAATTTTTTTCTACGTTTTTCAAAGAGTTGTCTTAGCCCAGCCAAGTAAAAATTTAATTTCTGTTTCTTTTAAAGCTATTGGACACAGAATAAACTTTACTGTAATGTTGAAATCTAACTTTTTGTTTTAGTCAACCCTTGGGAGTAATTAATAAACATGAATCCTTATACTGAACATGTAAATCGCGTAATAAGCAAACTTATAGATGAAAGTCTTAAACGAGAGTATTTTTACAATAGAGACCATAAAAGTAGATTAGAAGACATTTCTAGTCAATTGAAAAATATTGAAAACGGGTTTAAATCTGTCTTTAACAATGACCCTGACTGGGCCTTTTGGGATAGAGCAAAATGTAATGAAGCTAATCATATTGATGGCACTATAGAACATTTAAAACAGAGCCGCAATATCTGTTATCTTCATAAATTCCGACCTAATGAGCAAGCATTTAACATTAAGTTTCTTTGTCAAACTAAGCAAGAAGGCTTTGTTTTAACTATTTCATTTACCAGGGGAAGGGAGAATAACTCTGAGAAGGATTTTCCCTTTCAAGAATTACAATATTCCCTTGAGAGTTTAGGAAACCATTTAAAGTGGGTTTTGATAGAGGCTGAGCAAAGCTGGTAAAAACATTATTGTGAGAAAGTATATTTTAGTCGTCTTGTAGTTGGGCTTGAAGTACTAGTAAGCGTCTTTTAGACAAGTTATTGCCTAAGAACCTGACACCCATGTTTGTTACGTCCGTGATTTTTCATTTAACGTTTTGTAAAACAAGCATCCTGTTTCTCTTTTATTATCACAAGCTTTGCCATACCATTCTTTTGCGATAATACAATTTTTAGGTACTCCCGCCCCTTCTTCGTACATTGTACCTATATCGACTTGAGCTTCCCCATAGTTCTGTTCAGCAGCCACCCGGAGCCATCTCAAAGCTTCTGTATAATCTTGCCTGACCCCAAATCCCTCTCTATACATAAAAGCTAATTCAGTCTGGCCTTTAGGATCACCTTGCTTAGCCGCTTGCCTAAACCAATTAACCGCCTCAAAGTGATTCGCGCGAACGCCTGGGGTATTATCATAGATACACAAACGATACTTTGTTTTACTGTCTGTTAAGCAAACCTTGCCACGATAAATCTTCCCTAATTCGACCTGACTATCCGCATCTCCTTTTTTGGCTTTTTCTTTTAATACTAATACCCATTCAGGCTCATCAGCAAAGACTATGCTAGCTTTAGCAAAAAATAATACGATAATTAAAAAAATAAAATTAATTTTTTTCAGTTCCATTCTTCCTCCTATGAATTTTGTTTCTCGTTTTATGAGACTCCCGAAATAACAGGTAGTTAAAACCTTAAGAAATCAAGTATAAGCATACTTGTATTATTATCAGTAATCAATTTAAAGAAAAGCATTGTGGTTGTGAAAGGCGATTTAATCCGTTGCTGTGCACTTTTCTTTAGGATGGATGGCGAGATGTTCACAGGTGATGCAATATAGTTATAACTTTTACAAATCAACGTTATCAATTACTACTCCTATTTTGTTACCCGTTTGTTATAAGTAATCCAACTTTTTATTGGCTTGGTTTTTTTTAGTCAAATTTTATACCAAAGGGTTCATTGCAATTTTTGCACAAGAAATAACTGGCAAATCTATAACCCGCAGCTTCCCTCTGACATACAGCGCTCGCCAAAACGCTTTTGCACCCGTAGCATTTTTCATCGCCGCGCCAATGCTCCTTTTCACCATCGATTTTACACCCTTTCCTGTTTCTCTCTTATGTCTGTTTTAATCAGTTCTTGGCTTTTTGTTCCTCGAAAGAAGGGGTTTCTTTCTTTAAGCTGCCGCAACGTCGGGTAAAAATGGGTACCTTCATACTTTCGCCTGTTAAACTATCGATTGCAGATTTATAATAACCCAAAGCGATATTATAGATTGGATCAATTGCTTATGGCTATTTTTTATACAGCTAGGTTTAATTCTATCGATTTGCTTTGAAGAACTTAACTTTATGATTTACATATAAATTATTCAAACTAAACCTAGCTATAAGGTTTGCTCTAAAGCACTTTAAAGGGCCGCCTAAGAAAAAGCGATTTAAAACACGTTAAGACATAGACAATACGTAGTGGTTATCGCATTTAGGAACGCATCAGGTGGCCTGCCGCATATTTATGTAAAATACTAGCAATGAGTGTTTGATAGGGTAATCCTTCATGGGCAGCTTTTTGCTTGAATTGCCTCAAATAAACTGCTGATATTCTAATATTGATGCACGCCCTTTTGAATAAGATAATTAGTAGCAGCTTTTCGTGCTTTAGCTTTCTCTTTATTTAAATTTTTTATGCTTTTCCATTCCCCCTGCTCAAAAGAAGCAGATAAAAATTTTTCAACTTTATCTAGATTAAAAACAGGTTTTTTATTAGTCACGAATCACCTCATTTGCCTTAGAACCTTTTCGCTGACATCCAACAGGACTTTTAGCTCAGGCTGAACAATCCCTCTTAAGACGTATGATTAGCATCAATTAAAGGTATACTGGCCAGAAAAATTAATGACTCAAATTCTGATTTAATGGCGTGCATCGGTCATTAGGCACCACCGCAAGATGCATGCCCATAGCCGTCAAAAGCTCGTTTGCATTTTTAAGATAAGGATTTCCTCCTGCTGATAACGATTTATATAAGCTGGTTCGGCTTTTATTTGTTTTTTCTGAAAGCATTGTGACCCCACCCTGTGCCTGGACTACGTTTTGAAGCGCCAAAAGAAAAACCTTAATATCTCCGCCAGACAACGCGGCGTTCAGGTAACCGGCAGCTTCTTCTGGATCCCGGAGTGTGTCCATTAAATAGTCTTGATAATTAACACTTTTTTCGTCTTTAAAAAGCTTTTTAACTTTTTGATCAGGCGCGATGGCTCCCTGTCTTTTACGACTTTTTACAACGCCCGGTTTTTTGGTATCTTTACGCATCTTTTCACCTCGATTGATAATCTTTCCAATAGTCTATTGCTCTTTTTATGTCTTTCTTTTGACTCGACTTATTTCCGCCGGAAAGTAATAAAATAACTGTTTTCCCTTCTTCCGCAAAATAGATCCTATACCCACAACCAAAATCCAGGCGGAGCTCGGAAATCCCGTCAGACAAGTATTTATGATCTCCCATATTTCCGAGCGATATGCGATCCAGCCTTTCTTTTACTCTATATCTAACAACGCTATCCAACGATTCAATCCACTCAACAAATGGTTTTTGGCCACCTTTAGTGGCATAAAGCTTAATCTGTTTTAGTCGAGTGATCATAGTTAATAGTATCCTACAGGATACATAAAATCAATGCTCGTTATCTGTTTTTTTATACAGTTTAATTCCCGCTTTCCTATTTTGATTAGCCCATCTATGAAGAACCTTCATAGTTTATGTAACCAGTAAATATCCTAATGTATGTCCAACCAAAATACATAAATAGCGAATATGTAAAGCAAACGTTAGAAAAAGTTTCTAAGCTCGAGCTTTGACAGTTACGC
Organism: Gammaproteobacteria bacterium; assembly: GCA_035443705.1. GTDB lineage: Bacteria > Pseudomonadota > Gammaproteobacteria > UBA6186 > Azoamicaceae > CADEGZ01. The sequence continues at coordinate 6,324 of DAORSV010000032.1, read as the reverse complement.
ATTGTTTCGTATAAGAGATTTTATGTTAGCTATTTATCGTTAAGGAATCTTATTTTTCATATTCAATTAAGCCTTTCATAATTTGAGAGTGACCACAACCGCTGTTGGGCACCCCCTTAACTACCTTTTGAGCACCTAAAGAATAGAACTCATGTGACAAATTAGGGAGAGCTGCGATCAGGATTAACTTGCCTCAAAATCAACC
>DAORSV010000032.1:0-6019 GCA_035443705.1 Gammaproteobacteria bacterium | reverse complement strand
CGATCAGGATTAACTTGCCTCAAAATCAACCTCGCCTGTGTACTCACTACACACCCCATAAAGCAAACCAATAGAACCCATGTGACAAATTAGGGAGAGCTGCGATCAGGATTAACTTGCCTCAAAATCAACCTCGCCTGTGTACTCACTACACACCTGTGAAGACAAACTAAAGAATCACCTATATTTTACAAGAGGAATAAAGACCCTCATACGATGCATTAATTTTTAAGGGATCTAAATAATTGTATTTACTAAATGAGAAATAATAAGGCCGTATTCCAGTGTGACAAATTAAGGATAAAGGTGACCCCTAATTTGTCACAGAACTCTCCCTAAAATGTCACGTATCTTTCCCTAAAGCGACACATTCTTTCCCTAAATTGTCACGAAAAAAGCAAGAATAATTTTAAATAACATAAAGTTATAATCTTTAAACTAATAAAACTCTGTTAAACATTAAAACACACTGTGTGTTTCTATTATTTATATTTCAAATTTGGCCAATAAATTTTTTAATTCTTGAAATTGGCCAATTTCGTGGTATAGTAAACAAAAGGTACAAAGAGTTTACACATATGGCACAGCTAACCAAAGTATTAGATGCATGCATCGCAAATGGCAAAAAGGTCTTTGAAGTAATCAAAGACACCAATTTTACACCAGACAGAGTAAAAAAACTCAATCGAGTTTTTACATTAAGCGAAGCTGCAAAACTTGTAGGCGTTTCCACAGAAAGTATCCGCAAAGCAGAATTATCTGGAAAAATAACTAAAGCTGAAACAGACGAAAAGTCGAAAAGGCGCACATTTTCATTAAAAGAAATCAATGAATGTAGAGATTATTTTAAAAAAAGACCCGGAAGACGCAAAGGAGATGACCCTACAACAGTAGCATTCATTAATTTTAAAGGCGGGGTTTATAAGTCAACGGCTAGTTTACATTTCGCACAATATATGGCTTTGCAAGGCTATAAAGTATTATTTGTGGATACCGATAGCCAAGCAACCTCAACGCAATTTTTCGGAATTATTCCGGATGACGATGATCAAGAGTTATCAACTATTGCTAAATTCTTAACCGGAGAAGTTAGTACACTTGCGGGTTCTATTTTGAAAACATCCTGGGAAGGGTTAGATATTATTCCTGCCAATTTAGGACTATATGAAGCAGAAATATCAGTTCCTATGCGTGCTGCCTCAGGATCTTTAAATAGACAATTTTATACTATGTTAAAAGATGGTATTGAAACTGTAAAAAATGATTATGATTTAATTGTAATTGATGCACCGCCTTCACTTGGCATTATTTCAATGAATGTCGTTTATGCCGCTGATGGATTAGTTATCCCTGTCCCTCCTTTGTTTGCAGATTTTTCATCAACATTAGAATTCTTTGCGATGTTAAGAGATGTAGCGGAAACTTTGGGTGATCGGGAATTTAAATTTATCAAATTACTAGTATCAAAGTTTGATGGAAGTGATGAAGCTAAAACTTTTGTAAAAGTAATTCGTCAAGTGTTTGGCGGAGACCTTGTTATGAATAGTATATTTAGTAATACAGCAGAAATTCCAAGAGCTAGTCAAGATCTAAAATCTGTTTACGAAATAACTGACATTAGGGTAAAACAAACTTATTCAAGAGCTATAGATATCCTTAATAGAGTGAACGGAGAATTAGAAACTGTAATACGCAGTACTTGGCCTTCATATGCAAAACGTTTAGTGTCCGAAGGAGTATTCTAAATGGAAAAAACCAAGCCAAGAACTGCGATAGGAAGATTTATAGATCAATTGCCCGACGGATCAGAACAGTTATTATTAAATTCTAAAAAAGAAGATAGACCTGCAACGGATAGATTTGGAGAGTCATTAATATTTGAGCTGCCGTCTGGAAAAAAAGTTAAATTTATAGCAAAGTTAGTAGATACTAAGAAATGTAGAATTTGGAAGGGGAATGTTAGGTTACAAGAATTTTTAAATGCAGAGAATACAAATGAACTAAGAGAAAAAATAAATTCACAAGGTCAATTAGTTCCTGCTTTAGCTCGGCCACTAAAAAATAACTTACAATACAGCCATGAAATTATTTATGGAAGCCGAAGGCATTATGTGTGTTCTTCTTTAGGAAAAAATATTAAAATATTAGAGGCCGATTTAGATGATGCCGATGCTCTGGCATTTATGGATGCAGAAAATGCAGGGAGGGAGGACCTAGCCCCGTACGAAATGGCGGTGGCATATAAATTTTGGATTGATAGCGGATTGTTTAAAAGTCAAGGTGAGCTTTCTGGAAAGCTTGGAATTACCAGAAGCTGGTTGAATAAAATTATTTCTTTAACAAGAATTCCAAAGGAAATAATTTCTGTTGTTTCTGGACCAAAGGGGCTTCCATTGAAACATGGGTTAGAGTTGGTGAAACTATTATCTGAAAATCGATTGTCTGAAAAAACATTGGTAGAAAAATCCCTTGAGTTAAAAAATGAAAAGCTATCTACAGAAGAAATCTTACAAAGATTGTTAGATGTGCAAACAAACAAAAAGGAAAAGATACAAAAATTTGACGAGGTTATTTCTAAAATTATATATTCAGAAGAAGGAAAACCTGTATGTAAAATAACAAGCTTAAAGCAGGGTAAAACTATTTTAAAGTTTGACCCTAAATTTCCAACGCCAAAGATTTTTAACCTATTGCAAGAAATAGAACTTCTTATTAAGAAACGTATATCATGAGAAATGAGAAAAAAATAAAGGAATAATTATGGGTAGTTTAGCATTAACAAAGGAAGTCTATGTTAAAAAACATAATGCCGCCATACGATCTTATAGTCAAATGACTCTTCTCCAGAGAAAGGTGGCCAATACCTTACTATATAATGCGTATTATGATTTAATAAATAAAGATTTTCATGAAATTACGATTTTGCAACTTTTATCGCTTTTGTCAATGAAAACAAATGATTATAAAAAATTAAAACAAACAATTACACAATTGATGTCTATAGTAATAGAATGGAATGTTACAAAAAAAACCGAGCATAATGATAAAAATGTTAATGAAAAATTATTTGATTCCAACGAAAGTTGGAGAGCTTGTACATTATTAGCTTCAGTTCAAATAGACGGCACTAACATTAAATATGAATATAGCAAAACATTAAGAAATTTATTTTTTAAACCGTCATTATATAGCAGGGTGAGCTTAGCCATCCAAAATAAATTTAAATCGCTTTATTCTCTTTCATTGTATGAAAATTGTATGAGTTACGTCAATTGTGGAACATCAGGCTGGATAAGTTTTGATATATTTAGAAAGTTAATGGGAGTCAATGACGGACAATATAAAACATTTAGAGATTTTAGCAGAAGGGTATTAAAGCCAGCTGTTTTAGAAATTAACAATACTTCTGACATCGCCGTTGTTTATGAAATTAGAAAGGCTATGAAATTTCCGTCACACATTAAATTTCTAGTGGACAAAAACAAAGCTGCAAAAGCAAATGTTCTCATTGAGAATGAAAGCAACGATCTCGTTGAAAAATTAATTAAATATGGACTTTCTAAGCAAGATGGTCTCTCTATTATAAAAAAATATGATGCGGAATTCATTTTAGAAAAGTTGTCATTGATTCAAGATTCCAAAGCAAAAATTAACAATATAGCCGCTTTTCTAAAGGCAGCCTTGAAGAATGATTACAAGAAAAATAATATCATGACAAATGAATCAAAGAATGATTATTTCCAAAATAAAGAAGAGAAGGAAAAGCAAGACATTCTAAAAAAGGAATATAAAATTTTTGTTGACAACATATATAAAAATTGGCTTCGTGTTTTTACAATAGAAGAAAAATTAGAGTTGTTTAATAAAATGGTTGAACATCATGAAACGTCAATGCTTCCTGCTTGGAAAAAAGCAAAGTTAAAGCTAGATTCAGAAGATTGGATAGAGAATCCGGATATATTCTTGTCAATTAAAACTTACATTTTATCTACTAAAGATTGCAAAGCCATAAGTTTAAAATTTCCGAAAATTGAATCATTTCTAGAATATCTGTCAATGAAAAAAAATTAATTTCCTAAATAATTAAAAAACCAAATTAAGATTGTGGATGATATTTCATCGAATTGGAATATATGCGCGTACACATGCAAGAACTTTTTGTGACAATATTGTATCCATATTAATTAAGGAAAAGCGCGATTGATTTAAATTAGAGAACCAACAAAGATAAAAATGTACATTACTATAGTATGTCTACTCCGCACATGCAAACGATCCACCGGTGGCATGCACATATTTACCGTGGATCCCGCTACGATTTGCAGCAAAATGCATAGCTTTGCACAATTGATGCCCACAATTTTCCCACAGGAGTTGTGGGGGTGTATAATACTATGCATATAACCTTGATGAAAATGAGCGATGCGGTGGTAGATAAAAAAGATTCAAGCAGTGAAGATCAATTCTTTATAGACATACGTAGTTTACTGCATGCTGGACGTGAGGCAGCTTATAGTTCTGTAAATAGAGTCATGGTTAAGACCTATTGGCAAATAGGAAAACGCATTGTTGAACAAGAACAGCAGGGTAAAACACGAGCCGAGTATGGCGAACAACTCATAGTTAAATTATCTCGCTATTTAACTGATTGTTTTGGAAAGGGCTTTTCGATAGCAAATCTCTGGAATTTTAAGCAATTTTATATCATTTTTCCTAATTTTGAGCAATTCTCTACGCAGCGAGTAGAGAATCTAGGGTGGACGCATTTACGCCTGATTATGCGTCTAGATAACGAAAAAGAGCGTCAATATTATTTGCAAGAAGCAAGTTCTCAAAATTGGAGTACTCGACTTTTAGAACGTAACATTAAAAGCGGTTATTACCGTCGGTTGCTTTCTTCTCAAAATGGATTGAACAACCAACCAGTAGACAATTCTTCAACATTTATCAAAGACCCGTACATATTGGAATTTTTAGATGTACCAGATGATTTAACAGGTAAAGAATCTATACTAGAATCAAACATTATCGGTCATTTACAAAAGTTCTTATTGGAACTCGGAAAAGGCTTTTGTTTTGTTGCACGGCAAATGCGCGTGAGCACAGAAACCTCGCATTTTTACGTGGATCTGGTGTTTTATAATTTTCTGCTGAAATGCTTCGTCATTGTCGACCTTAAAACTGAAAAACTAACACACCAAGATATTGGCCAAATGGATATGTATGTACGTATGTTTGATGAATTGAAACGTAATCCAGATGATAACCCAACCTTAGGAATTATTCTGTGTACGGATAAAGATGAAGCAATGGTTAAATATTCTGTACTCAAAGAAAGCAAGCAATTGTTTGCGTCTAAATATCAAACTGTTCTACCATCAGAAAAAGAATTAACTAGTTTCATTGAATGGGAAAATCGCCGTTTGGAAGAGGCAGAGTGAATTTTTTAAATAGAATTTTTTATAATTTCTATTCGATTAAAGTAATCCGAAACCCATTTGAATAATCCTGCAGTATCGAGCACATAAAATGTGTGGCCCCATCTATACAATGTTGGAATATTATTTTGATCTAGATTTCCCTCCACTTCAATGGCTAAATGTTTAAATCCTAAATCTTCAATTCGTTTTTTAGTTTAGTCAATTTTTCAAACATAGTACCCATAAGAGAAAAATAAAAAGTATACGGTAGAACAACAAGCATGCATCCAAAATTATTGGTGAACAGATTAAAGTTAGGATTAACTAATTTTTTAAAGCGCACGTAGAAAAATGTAGATCCAACCAAACGTAACCTGCAGAGACTTAATTAATAAATTTTGAAACCCTCATTCTAGTTTAAGTTTTTATTTACAATTGATTGATAAATTTTTTAATTATGTGCGTGTAATTACACTTAAATTAAAAAAAAATATACGTATGCACACACAAAATGTAGTGTGCATATACACGAAAAATTAAAGGGCAAATGCTCACAAAACTAAAAGCTGTTTGACCATTGAGCAAAGACAAAATAAGAA
>DAORSV010000031.1:14747-17686 GCA_035443705.1 Gammaproteobacteria bacterium | reverse complement strand
TTGATTTTATTGGTGGGCCGTGATGGATTTGAACCATCGACCAACGGATTAAAAGTCCGCTGCTCTACCAGCTGAGCTAACGGCCCGAGTAAAGGAATCTATTATACCGTGAAATGCCCTATCGTCAACCTCAGGTTTGAATCTCATTTTTCAATATTATAATTTGGTAAGATTACTTTAGAGCACTTAAGGTCATTTTTCCAATATCTGCCAGGGAACGCACAATAAAAACGCCCGCCTCTTCTAGTACCGCATATTTCTCAGCCGCCGTTCCATGCCCGCCCGCAATAATAGCGCCCGCATGCCCCATACGCTTGCCAGGTGGCGCTGTCACCCCTGCAATATAGGAAATAACCGGTTTCTTCACATATCTTTTGATATAAGCTGCCGCTTCTTCTTCTGCACTCCCTCCAATTTCACCGACCATCACAATCGCTTCGGTTTGTGAGTCTTCATTAAAGAGCGCTAAAATATCCACAAAACTACTTCCCGGAATGGGATCTCCGCCAATGCCCACACATGTGCTTTGTCCTAAACCAACATCTGTCGTTTGTTTAACCGCCTCGTACGTCAGAGTTCCAGAACGAGATACAACACCTACTCGACCAGACATATGAATGTTTCCTGGCATAATGCCAATTTTACAAGCATCCGGCGTTATCACACCTGGACAATTAGGTCCTATGACTTGCACGGCCTTATCACGAATATAATGTTTCACTTGCAACATATCTAAGACAGGCATACCTTCGGTAATACAAACCACTAAACGGATCCCCGCATCGATCGCTTCAATAATAGAATCTTTACAAAAGGGTGCGGGCACATAAATAACACTAGCATCAGCTTCTGTGACGTGTATAGCTTCACGCACCGTATCAAAAATCGGTAAACCTAAATGCGTTTGACCTCCTTTACCTGGCGTAACCCCACCCACCATCCGCGTACCATATTCAATCGCTTGTTCTGAATGAAATGTACCTTGCTGTCCGGTAAACCCCTGACAAATCACTTTAGTATTTTTATCGATTAAAATACTCATTTTTTGCCTCCCGCAGCCGAAACCACTTTTTCTGCAGCTTCTCCGAGTGATTTAGCCGCAATAATATTGAGTCCACTTTTTTCGAGTATTTGACTGGCTTCGAATGCATGATTGCCTTCTAATCTTACAACCACAGGCACTTGAATACCCACTTCCGACACGGCTTTGATGATCCCTTGCGCAATAAAATCACACCGTACAATGCCACCAAAAATATTAACTAGCACGGCCTTTACACGGCTATCGGATAAAATAATCTTAAAAGCTTCTTTAACACGCTCTTCCGTTGCGCCTCCACCCACATCTAAAAAATTAGCGGGTTCTCCACCATATAATTTAATCAGGTCCATTGTTGCCATCGCAAGCCCGGCACCATTTACCATGCAACCAATAGCACCTTCCAACGGAATATAATTGAGTTCCCACTCTCTCGCTACTATTTCGCGTGCATCTTCTTGGGTAATATCGCGCATTTCACGCAATGCCTGTTGTCTATATAAGGCGTTATCATCAACATTAAGCTTTGCATCTAAACAGATCAGGTCACCTTGTTTTGTTAACACCAACGGGTTGATTTCAATGAGACTTAAATCGTATTCTTGAAACAGCTTGTATAAACCGGTAATTATTTTAACCAACTGCTTAGCTGCTACCTCGCTCAGTTGCAATTTAGACGCTAATTCCCGACACTGATACGGCATCACCCCTAACAAAGGATCTACAGGAAATTTTAAAATTTTATCGGGTGACTCATGTGCCACTTTTTCGATTTCTACACCGCCTTCTGTAGACGCCATGAATACAATTTTCTTTAAGCTGCGATCGATGACAGCACCTAAATACAGCTCTCTGTCTATTTCACACGTTTCTTCAATTAATAACTCATTAATGGGCTGACCTTTTTCATTTGTTTGTGCAGTAACCAATCGTGCATGCAAAAGGCCTCGCGCAACAGTCGCTAATTCGTCTTTATTTTTTACCTGTTTAACACCCCCCGCTTTTCCACGCCCCCCAGCATGAACCTGTGCTTTAACAACCCAACTTTTGGTACTCAAGCCATCGACCGCTAATAAGGCTTGCTCTACACTCATCGCAACAACACCTTTAGAAACCGGTAATCCGGCTTTCGCTAGCAACTGTTTTGATTGATATTCATGCAAATTCATAATGGCTATCCTGTATAAGAAGATTAAACATTTAACAACAACCGCGCCGGATCTTCAATGAGTTCTTTAACCGTCACTAAAAATTGAACGGCATCCGTGCCATCAATAATGCGGTGATCATAAGACATAGCAACGTACATCATGGGTCGAATCACAACAATGCCATTTTCGACAATCGGTCGCTCTTCAATTTTATGCATCCCCAATATCGCACTTTGTGGTGGATTTAAAATCGGGGTAGACATAAGCGACCCAAAACCCCCTGCATTAGAAATGGTGTAGGTTCCACCCGAAATTTCTTCAATGGTTAGCTGGCCATTTTGAGCCTTTTCTTTAAACTCAGCAATTTTTTTTTCAATTTGTGCCATATCTAATAATTCTGCATTTCGAATTAACGGTACGACCAACCCTCTTGGAGAAGACACCGCTATACCAATATCGTGGTAACCATGATAAATAACATCATTGCCATCTATAGACGCATTCACGATCGGAAAACGTTTTAAGGCTTCCACGACAGCAATGGTAAAGAAAGACATAAAACCCAAGCGCACGCCATAATCTTTCTCAAAGGTTTCTTTGTATTTTTGCCTTAATCCCATGACGGGCTGCATATTAATTTCATTAAAGGTGGTTAAAATCGCGGCTGATTGCTGCGCTTGCAACAATCGTTCGGCCATACGTGCACGTAGGCGAGACATGGGTACGCGTTTTTCAACTCTTTCGCCCAT
>DAORSV010000031.1:0-14647 GCA_035443705.1 Gammaproteobacteria bacterium | reverse complement strand
TCGCCTTCTTTTTTTAAAATGCTTTCTAAAAATCCATCTGCGGGCGCTACTACCTCTAGTACCACTTTATCAGTTTCAATATCCAACAGATGTTCATCGCGCTTAATTTTTTCACCCACTTTTTTATACCAAGTGGCAATAGAACCATCTGCGACAGATTCTGGTAATACGGGTACTTTAATTTCCATACTCATACAGTTGTTCCTTTATTTAACGCATCGTTTACTAATGCAGCTTGCTGTTCTTGATGTAAATGTAAATAGCCAACAGCTGGCGCTGCCGCAGCTTGTCTTCCGGCATATTGTAACTGTTGTTGTTGCGTAATAATAGCAACTAAATGATGTTGAATATTGTACCAAGCGCCTTGGTTTTTGGGTTCTTCTTGACACCAAACAACAACCAAAGCGGCAGGATACAAATCGAGCTGTTTTTTTAGCTCGGTTTCAGGAAAAGGATATAACTGTTCAACACGTAGAATTACAACCTCTTTTTGGTTGTTTGCGCGTCTTTTTTCTAGTACATCATAATAAACTTTACCACTGCATAAAACAACACGTTTTACTTGTTCAGGCGAAACCTCATCTACCTCTGGTAAGACCGGGAAAAATGCACCTGTTTCTAATTCTTGTAAACAAGAAACCGCTAATTTATGGCGCAATAAACTTTTGGGCGTCAGTACAATTAACGGTTTTCGGATAGGACGTACCATTTGACGACGGATCATATGAAAAACTTGTGCAGGAGTGGTTGGCACACACACCTGCATATTATGTTCTGCACAAAGTTGCAAATATCGCTCGAGCCTTGCAGACGAATGCTCTGCACCTTGCCCTTCATACCCATGTGGCAAATACAAGGTTAAACCACACAGCCTGCCCCACTTTTGTTCGCCGGAACTGATAAATTGATCAATCACCACTTGTGCATTATTTGCAAAATCCCCGAATTGCGCTTCCCAAATAGTCAAGCCACGAGGTTCTGTTTTTGCAAACCCATATTCAAACGCAAGTACCGCATCTTCCGACAATAACGAATCAACCACTGTAAACTTGCCCTGATTTTTAGAAAGGTGCGATAATGGCATATATTCTGCATTATCGCGTTGATCATGCAAAACCACATGTCGATGAAAAAATGTCCCGCGACCCACATCTTGCCCCGACAATCTCACTAAATAATCTTCATTTAACAAAGTGGCGTATGCTAACGTTTCCGCATACCCCCAATCTAACGGTAGTTCTCCCGCTGTCATTTTTCGCCGATCTTCAATAATTTTTTGAACGCGCGGATGTAAAACAAACCCTTCGGGCAATGTAGTTTGGCTTTCTGCCAATTTTTTCAGTGTTGTTAAAGCAACACCCGTGTTGACCGGCGTTCGCCAATCTTTGGAAACATACAGCTCCCAATGACTCGAAAAATCGCGCTTGAGTTCATTAACCAAGTTACGTGCAACCGCTTGTTGTCGGCTATCTAAGGTGTCGCGATAGGCTTTTATCATATTATCAATTTCTGTGGTTGATAACGTTTTCTCCGCGATCAGTTTATCTGCATATAACTGGCGAGCCGTTGGCATTTTGCGAATCAATTCGTACATCACCGGTTGCGTGACAGCGGGTTCATCCGCTTCATTGTGTCCTTGTCGACGGTAGCCCATTAAATCGACAAGCACATCTTTTTTAAATTTTTCTCTGTACGCTAAAGCCAATGTCATCACGGTATACACAGCTTCGGGATCATCCGCATTCACATGAAAAATTGGCACTTCAATCATTTTCCCAACATCTGAACAATATAAAGTTGAACGGATATCGTTTGGATTACTGGTTGTAAATCCGATTTGATTATTGACAACAATATGCACGGTTCCGCCAATTTTAAACCCGCGCGTTTGCGACATATTTAAAGTTTCCATAACGACACCTTGGCCTGAAAAAGCAGCATCTCCATGAAGTGCAATGCATAACACTTCCGTGTGGTCATTATCTTTTCTACGTTCTTGCCTGGCCTTAACAGAACCACAAACGACCGGTGTAACAATCTCTAAATGTGAGGGATTAAACTCTAAAGACAAATGTACATTACCACCCGGCGTTGACACATCCGACGAAAACCCTTGGTGGTATTTTACATCACCCGTTTCTAATTTAATATCATTATGCTTACCTTCAAATTCATCAAACAATTGATTAGGTATTTTTCCTAAAAGGTTAACTAAAACATTTAATCGACCGCGATGCGTCATGCAAATAATAATTTCTTTAGCACCGCTCACGCCACCTTGTTGAATAAAAGTATCTAATGCCACCAATAGACTATCTGTGCCTTCTAATGAAAAACGTTTCGCACCTGGATATTTTGCACCCAAATATTTTTCTAACCCATCGGCAGCTATCAGATATTCTAATATCCGTTGTTGAACATCTAACGATACTCTATTTTGAAGCCCAATCGCTTCAACCTGCTGCTGCACCCAAATTCGCTCAGGCGAGTCTGGAATATGCATAAATTCTGAAGCAATCGTACCACAGTAACACCGTTTTACATCATCCAAAATTTGTTGCAATGTCCGTGTGGACATCCCGGGCAGTGATCCTGCATCAAATGTTAAAGAAAGATCCGCAGATGTTAAATGATAATACGAAAGCATTAATTCAGGAACCTCTACTTTTTCACGCCGTTTTAAGGGATCAATATCCGCATGCAGATGGCCCAATAATCGATAGGCATCAATGAGTTCACGTACCGCGGTTTGTTTTCGCTCTCGGGATAATGCGATTTTCAGCTGGGCTATTTCTACTGCGCCCCCACTGGCTTCTGGCATTATGCTGCCTGCTTTGATGCAGTTTGGGTGACGAACCATTTGCTTAAATGCCGCTTGGATGTCGAGGTGACTGGTCTCCGAGACAACGCCATCTACCAAGGGTAATTTTTCAAAATACTGTTGCCATTCGGTGGAAACAGAGGCCGGGTTTTTTAAGTAGTCATCGTACAGTTGTTCCAAATACGCAGAATTACCAGCATCTAATAGTGCTGTTTTTTGCAGTTCGCTCATTGTGACCTTGTAATTTGCCATTAACACACTCTTTTTGTAATCACCGAACTACTTAATTTCTGCACTTACTACACTCCATCTTTAATAATTTTATCTCGGATATCTGCAATCGCTTTGGTGGGATTTAGGTTTTTAGGACAAACGTCAACACAATTCATAATGCTACGACAACGAAAAACACTGTAGGCATCGTCCAATTGTGCTAATCGCTCTAATGTTGCATCATCTCTGGAGTCTTCTATAAATCGCGCAGCTTGTAGTGCTGCGGCAGGGCCTAAAAATTTCTCAGGATTCCACCAATACGATGGGCAACTACTCGAACAACAGCCACACATAATACATTCATACAGCCCATCGAGTTTTGCACGTTCTGCCGGCGATTGTAGCCGTTCGATGCCAGGAGCTGGCTGACTATTTTGTAAATAGGGCTTTGTTTTTTCATATTGCTTATAAAAATTGGTCAGATCGACTATCAGATCTCGAATCACTGGCATCCCTGGAAAGGGTCTTAATACCACCGGTTCTTTAATGCCCGCTAAGGGTGTTACACACGCCAAACCATTACGGCCATTAATATTCATGCCATCCGAACCACAAACGCCTTCTCCACAAGAACGTCTAAATGATAAGGTTTCATCTTGTTTTTTGAGTAATTTTAAGGCATCCAATACCATTGCAGCAGGCGTTTCTTTTAAATCTAATTCATAGTCCTGCATATAGGGTTTTTTATCAACTTCGGGATTAAAACGATAAATCGAAAATTTCATCAATACGTCCTCGCTTTAGGCGGAAAGGCGTCAACCGAAATAGGCTTCATATTGACAGGTCTATAGGCTATTCTATCATCGGAAAAATAAAGCGTATGTTTTAACCATTCTGTATCATTTCTTGTTGGATAATCTTCTCTGGCATGCGCACCACGACTTTCTTTTCGTGCAACAGCAGCATAAGCCGTTGCTATCGCCACACACATAAGGTTATCTAATTCTAAGGCTTCGATACGCGCGGTATTAAATGTTTGACTTTTATCTGAAAGACTCGCAAACTTTAATCGCTCCCGAAGGGCTTTTAATTTTTCGATACCTGCTTGCATAACATCTTCTTTTCTAAAAACACCAAAATCATTCTGCATCACTTTTTGCAGTTCAACACGAATATCAGAAACGCTTTCACCCGGTTTATTCGTATTCCATCGGTTATACTCACTTAAAGCGCTTTCCAAATCAACATCTTTAACCATTTGTCCGGTTAATTCGTCGTCATTTATATGTTCCAAAATATGTAATCCAGCAGCACGACCAAACACCACCAAATCTAATAATGAATTTCCACCCAATCGATTAGCACCATGCACAGAAACGCACGCACATTCGCCAACGGCATATAAACCGGGAACCGGTAAATGTTCTCCAGATTTATTTTCGGTGAGCACTTGTCCAAATTTATTAGTAGGAATACCTCCCATCATATAATGACACGTTGGTACAACCGGAATGGGATCTTTGATGGGATCAATATTAGCAAATGTCATCGATAATTCGCGAATACCCGGGAGGCGTTCTAGAATAAGATCTTTGCCTAAATGATCCAGTTTTAATAAAACATGATCACCTTCTTTGCCACATCCACGACCTTCCCGAATTTCCACCGCAATAGCGCGAGAAACAACATCTCTGGATGCCAGATCTTTTGCATGTGGTGCGTAACGTTCCATAAACCGTTGGCCATCCTTATTGATGAGATAGCCACCTTCTCCCCGACAACCTTCGGAAATTAATACACCCACATGAGACAATCCTGTGGGATGAAATTGCCACATTTCCATATCTTGCAATGGAAATCCTGCCCTAACACACATGCCTAATCCATCGCCAGTATTAATTAAGGCATTCGTTGTTGATTGGTAGATCCGACCCGCGCCACCGGTTGCCAATACAACAGACCGACCGCGTAAAAATAAAAGTGCGCCTGTCTCAATCGATAATGCAACAACGCCCGCAATTCTGCCATCCAAATCTTTCACCAAATTTAAGGCATACCATTCGTTAAAAAAAGTTGTTTTTGCTTTTAGATTTTGTTGATACAAAGTATGTAACAACGCATGGCCCGTTCTATCTGCCGCTGCTGAAGTACGTGCTGCTTGCACACCCGTCCCAAATTGTGTGGATTGACCGCCAAACGGACGTTGATAGATCTTTCCATTTTCTAAGCGAGAGAAAGGCAATCCCATATGTTCTAATTCATAGACAACTTCAGGACCCACACGACACATATATTCTATGCAATCTTGATCTCCTAAATAATCTGAGCCTTTTACCGTATCAAACATATGCCAATGCCAATCATCTTCGCTCATATTACCCAATGCTGCATTAATACCACCTTGGGCAGAGACGGTATGCGATCGGGTTGGGAAAACTTTAGAAATAACCGCAATACGTTTTCCATGTTCAGCCAGTTGGAGCGCCGCGCGCATGCCAGCACCACCGGCACCAATAATTAACGTATCAAAAGATTGTTCAGCCAATGTCATATCTTATATGCTCCAAATAATGCGTATTCCCCACATCAAACAAATCAATAAATCGATGATAAAAAAGATTTCTATCGATAATCTGAGAGCACATGGCTTAACATAATCTGTAATGACCGTCCATATACCAATCCACGCGTGCGACAAGAGGCTTAACAATACCAATGCACTGGCATACTTCATCACTTTAGATTCAAATAACGCATGCCATTGTTCGTACTGTAATATCGGATGCATCACAAAATAAATAACCAAGAAAGCCGTATAAATCGCTAAAATGACAGCTGAAATACGTTGTATTAACCAATCTTGTAAACCACTACGTCCTAAAGAGGCGGCAGGCTCTACCATAATTTATATCCAAGCAGCAGAATAAAACCCAAAGAAATACAAATGACAAGCCAAGCACCAATGCGCCCCCCGATTTTTGACTCGCCAATATGAATATCCATTAATAGATGACGAAGCCCCACAACCCAATGATAAAAAAGTGCGGCTAAAAGTAACCATAGACCTATAACAGCAACAGGATGACTGAAAAACATCCCTAAGCTCTGAAAACGCGTTTTTGATGCCAGCGATTCTTGCAATATCCAGAGCAAGCCAGGGATCATTAAAAAAAGGAATCCGCCCGATAACCGGTGAGCCACAGAAACCCACGCGGTCACAGGAAAACGTATGGTAAAAAAATTCAGGTTGATAGGTCTACGTTTCACAATCCTTGTTCCTTAGCAAAACCCTATAACTAGAGTATAGCCCTAAATTATTTAGGACTCCAAAACAGTTAACTCTATAGCGAACGTGATGTGCTGTTTTTCAGATCTTCTGTCATTTTTCTTGAGGATTCTTGCGTTTGTATTTTATCTCGAGCCATTTGTAATTCACGGAGTTGCGTCTCTAAAATGATCCTCTCAGCAACCAATGGCGGTGTAGAGGCCAGATAAACTTCAGTGTCGATTTCTTTTTGCTTTTTTTGGATCTCTGCAATTTTTTTGGCAATCGCATCGTCCATTTTAATCATTTGCGCTTTATAAGCCTTTTCTTCGGGTGTATCTTGTTTTTCTGATTGTTTTGTTGCTGATGTAGATTCTTGCACCACTTGTGACGAAGAGCCATCAACACCCGCCAATACGGGCAATCCTAAAAAAAGTGTAACCGCTAAAAAAACAAAACGTTTCATCACAATTCCCTCACGCCATGGTCTTATCTTAATGGCTTCAGTATAGTATAAAAATAAGTTAAGTCCAGAACTTGTGAACATGAAGCGATTTTATGCAAATTTTGTAAATTTTGTTTAATTTTTTCTATACTAGAGTAATATTTAGATATTGTCTTAATAGGAAATACCATATGACCAACGATAAAGCAGAACTCCATGTCCCCGGTAAAGAGGTGATTTCCTTACCTATCTTGTCTGGCACATTAGGACCCAACGTCATGGACGTTACGAGTCTCAATCGATTTGGCATATTTACCTTTGATCCCGGGTTTCAATCAACCGCAGCCTGCAAATCCAAAATTACGTTTATTGATGGCGACATGGGCGTTTTGTTACACCGTGGGTACCCGATAGCCGCATTGGCAGAAGAATCTGATTATCTGGAAGTGTGTTACTTGCTCTTGAATGGTGAGCTACCAAACAAAATGCAAAAAGACAATTTTATTAACCAAATTCAACATCACACGATGCTGCATGAACAATTTAGTAGTTTCTTCAATGGGTTTCCACGTAATTCACATCCAATGGCTATTATGTGTGGTGCAGTCGGTGCTTTATCCGCGTTCTATCATGATTCTCTGGACATTAAAAACATCAATCATCGAGACTTAGCGGCATTACGTTTAATTGCTAAAATGCCTACTATTGCAGCGATGGCTTATAAATATTCGCTGGGCCAACCCTTCGTATACCCTCTGAATAATTTAAGTTACACCGAAAATTTCTTACATATGATGTTCTCTATACCTTCTGAACCTAACAAGATTGATCCTATTTTAGTACGTGCGATGAATCGTATTTTTACATTACACGCAGATCACGAACAAAATGCGTCTACTTCTACAGTGCGTCTTGCAGGCTCTTCAGGAGCTAATCCATTTGCCTGTATCTCTGCCGGTATTGCAGCGCTTTGGGGTCCTGCACACGGTGGCGCCAACGAAGCTGTCATCAATATGCTACAAGAAATTGGAGATGTCAGTCGGATCCCAACGTATCTTGCACGCGCTAAAGATAAAAAAGATACGTTTAGATTGATGGGTTTCGGACATCGAGTATATAAAAATTTTGATCCTCGCGCGAAGGTCATGCGGCAAACCTGTTACGAAGTGTTAGAAGCCTTAAAAATGCACGATAACCCGCTGTTTCAATTAGCACTTAAACTGGAAGAAATTGCCCTACAAGATCCTTACTTTATTGAGAAAAAACTGTATCCCAATGTAGATTTTTATTCAGGGATGATTTTAAAAGCGATTGGCATTCCCACGAATATGTTTACCGTCATTTTTGCGATGGCAAGAACAGTAGGATGGATCGCCAATTGGAACGAAATGCTAAGTGAACCCGATCTCAAAATAGGACGTCCACGTCAACTCTATACAGGACCTCTAGAACGCGCGTTTGTCCCAATCGAAAAAAGAAGCTAAGCAGTTGCTCCTGTCTCGGTTTCAATCCGGCTCTCTAAAGGTGCTGCGGATGTTTCTTTATTTTCGGTATAATATATGCCCGCCTTCATCGACCAAATGGGTAATAACATCAATACGCAAAGCGCAGAACAAATCGCCAAGGTGGCAATAAAGCCATACCAACCCCAAGTCTCAATAATGATACTTAAAGGGTAGCCCGAGGCAGCCACGCCTAAATAAGCGCAAAACCCTACAAAACCATTCGCAGTACCCGCAGCGCTTTTAGTAACGCATTCCGCTGCCGCCAAGCCAACCAACATTTGAGGAATATAAACTAATACACCAACTAACGTTACCCAAAAATACGTCAATATAATTTGTTGCGGTTCCAAATACCACAATCCACCTATCGCAAAAACTAATGCAAAAGAACTTAACACAATTAAAGGGATACGCTTTTGATTAAACCATTTATCTGATCCCCAACCCGCCAATAACACGCCAACGAACCCACCGATATCAAACAACGCAATACAAATACCCGATGCAACAGGCGTATAACCTTTGACTTCCGCTAAATATAAAAATCCCCAATTCGGCACGGCTTCGCGCACGATATAAACGAGAAAATAGGATAGCGCCAAAATCCAAACATATTTATTATTTAAAACATGCTTAAATAATATATCTTTAATCGGTAAAATGGTTGCATCATTTTTTTGTTCTTGTATGGCCTCGTTATTAAATTTTTCAATCGGCGGCAGCCCCAAAGATTGAGGTACGTCTCTTAAACGATTTAATAACCATAATCCAATGGCTAAACAAAGAATGCTGGGTAGAATCATGCCCCAGCGCCAACCAAACCATAAGGCTATCAGTGGGCCTACGACTGAAATAATAACAGAACCCGCAGTATGTGAAGTACACAGAATACTCCACCATCTGCCCCGCTCGGAATGACTAAACCAATAGGTTAATTGTTTTGTACAGGCTGGCCATCCCCATCCTTGAAACCAACCGTTTAATCCCCAAAAAATACTAAACATGACAATGCTCGAAGAAAATCCAAACAATATATTAAAGAGTGCGGTTAAAATTAATCCTATCGCCATAAAGTAACGTGGATTAGAACGATCGGCTAAAATGGCACTGGTAAATTTACTAATGGCATAAGTAATAGCACCGATGGTTAACAATTTTCCAATATCACTTTTTGTTAAACCAAAATCACTTACTAAGAAAGGTGTTAGGGAAGAAAAAATTTTGCGCGTGAAATAATAAAATAAATACCCAATATAAGTAGAATAAAAAATGCGCATCCGCCAATATTGATACGATTCTTTAACCTGCACGGAATCGCGCATCGTTGGCAAATGCGGCGCTGGCTTTAATAAATCAAACAGGGCCATTATTATTTAGTCTCCTAACTTCTAAATACTAGTACAGTATATAACGTAGCCAAGACTAACATGCAAATAGCCAAAATCGCAATAAAGCCGGCAACAAAAAAGTTTGCTATCATTCTAATAATGATACTCGAGAAGACCTAATTGTTGCCTGCGCCTTACTGAACTAATACAGCGCGTCTTTTCTCCATGCTATTATCATGCTTATCGTCTTTTAGCAAAAAAGATAAGTTACTTAATCAAATTAACAATAGTTTATTGTATATACATATTATGTGAGACCTATTATGCTCGGCGCAAAAATAACTTTCTCTTTTTGGCCTCCCACCTATAACGTTCGCCGGAGCCAACGCGCACGACGAACATTTTTACAAATTACGTCGAGAGAAGGCCTAGAAATCGTGGTGCCCGATAGATTAAAAAGGCTGAATATCGAAAAATTACTCGAAGAAAAGCGCGGCTGGATAGAAAAAATGCTCGCACGATTTAAATCGTCTTTTCAGAATGAACATCCCAATGAACAAGGTTTTGCAACAACCAACACGATTCCGTTTGAAAAACCAAATATAATTGAATGCCCCGCACTCAATGAAACCTGGCAGATATGCTACCAACCCACCTCGAAAAAACGCATCACGCTACAAATACATCATTCACCCGAAAAGATTTTAATATTGAAAGGCGATACCGATAATATCGCCTTGTGCTTAAAAACATTGAAAAAATGGTTAGTGAAACAAGCACACACGCATTTAATACCATGGTTACAAAACTTGAGCTTAGATACACGACTTAGCTATCATCGCGTCACGATCCGCGGACAAAGCACCCTTTGGGGCAGCTGCAATGCAAGAAAAAACATTAGTCTAAATTATAAATTACTTTTTTTACCCAAAACGCTTACAGAGCATGTCTTATTGCATGAATTATGTCATCTCAAATATTTGAATCACTCTAAACATTTTTGGCTATTTTTAAAAAGCTTTGATCCGCACTGTACAGAAAATAAAAAAGCCTTAAAATTAGCCGAATGTTATGTGCCTGCTTGGTTAAGACGCGCGTGAGACATTTGTTGTCTTAATCCACACTGGTTTTTGTGCCTTTTTCAATAACCTCTATCACTTCGGGTTCCACCTCTGCATGTGGCTCACGCACTTGCGCTTTAACAATGATCTGCGCTAGCTCTCCTCGAATTTGAGGATTCTCGCTATCTTTTTTCATGGCCTCATGATACAAAACAACCGCCGCTTCCAAATCACCATCCGCGGCTTTCAATCGTGCTTCTTGCACCATCGGATCCACTTGGCTCGTGCCATATGCGCTCGTGGTCATGAGCACAAGACTGGCTCCCATCATTATTTTGCTCATCACGCCTTTAAATAATTTGGTTGTATCCATAAAGCCCTCTTCCGTCCTAGAACATTCCCTATATTATAGTGTACACTGTGCTAACGCAGAATCAATCACAGAGCTTGACCTATGCAAAAATATTTAAAAGCTATTTTTATCAGTACGCTAGCCTTAGGCGCTTTATCAACTGCCTATGCAGACACGCGCGTAGAGGGTTTACGTTATTGGACAACAATCACTCCACTTAGACAAACTATTCATCTCATAGAAGTCGATCCGGCTAAGCTGAGTATTATTCCTGCACATGCAAAAGAGAAGGCTTTAGGACGCGAAACAGTTAGTGCTATTGCAAAACGTTATAAAGCCATTGCTGCCATTAATGGTGGTTTTTTTAAAAGTGGTGAATGGGTCGATGGATTGCCAGCCGGTATCCTGAAAATCCATGGACGATGGTATGGCATCGCTTACCGCCCTCGAGGCGCTATTGGCTGGTCGAATCAACTCTATACAACACTGGTTGATCGCATTCAAACAAAAACAAATGTCTTTCTAAACCATAAACAATTTCCGGTACATGCTGTTAATCAACCGGGACTTGCAAACAAATCTATTTTATATACTGATGCTTATGGACCCAAAACAGACTCTGTTCCCGACGGAACAAATATTATCATTCAAAACAATCGCATTATCGACATACAATCCTCCGGTAAAATTGCCATTCCAAAAGGCGGTTATGTTTTTGCAATCGGTCCCTATGCGAAATACCCCAATCACCCCATTGATATTGGAAGCTTAGCCACAGTCAATATCGAAATTATTCCGCATTTTGCAAAAAAGGAACATTATCTTGCTTGGCAAATGGTGGATAACGTCCTGGGCGGATCCCCCATACTGCTATATCATGGGAAAATTGTTCAAGATCATTCTATGGAACGATTGCGCTCACCTTTTATTACCGATCGTTATGCACGTACAGCCGTTGGTGTTTTAAAGAATGGGCACTGGATATTTGCAGTCGTAGAACAAAGCGCGTTGACGGGTAGCCCAGGTATGACAATTGCAGAACTGGCCACTTTTATGAAAGACTTAAAATGTGAATACGCACTTAATTTAGACGGCGGCGGCTCTTCGACTTTGTACATCAATAATGCCATTATTAATCATCCGGGTGGCAGCGACGAAGATGATTATATCTGGTCTGCTGTAAGACCTGTCTCTGATGCAATATTAATTTTACCCTCATCCACCACCAATTATTGAATTTCGGTTTTTCGTAATTCTCGTGCGACTTTGTCTAATACGCCGTTAACAAATTTATAACTATCGACAGAACCAAAAGCTTTAGCTAACTCTAAGCCTTCATTAATAATCACACGATAGGGAATATCAAGTCGTTCTTTTAATTCATAAATAGAAATCCGTAAAATAGTTAATTCAATAGGATCTAAATCTGCAAATTGTCGGCTTAAATAAGGTGACATCGTCGTTTCTAAAATTTCGATGTGCCGAGGCACTTCGTGCAACAACGTTTGAAAATATTCTCTATCGAATTCTTCTGCGGCATGTTCCACTAAAAAATGGGTTTCAATATCCGACAATGCATTTTCAGACAGTACCCAACTATATAACGCCTGCAAGGCATAACGACGTGCTTTTCTGCGTCCTGTAAAGGAAATTTTTTTAGTCATGGCTATCAGCTCTCACTTTTTCTTTTAAACGGTCTATCTCGGCCTGAAATTCATCAATATTTTTAAAATGGCGATACACGGAAGCAAAGCGAACATAGGCAATTTCATCTAACACACGAAGCTCCGCCATTACCCATTCCCCAATCACTCGCGTTTCAATTTCTCGTTCACCCGAAGCACGTAACCGCTTTAACAATCGATTAACCGCAGCATCAACTTGTTCAGTTCGCACAGGTCTTTTTTCTAATGCGCGCAAAATACCCGCACGTAATTTTTCTTCTCGAAATTGTACGCAACTGCCATCGCGCTTTAAGACACGCGTTAAAGATAATTCAATGGTCTCGTAGGTTGTAAAACGCTCTCCACAACTAATACATTCGCGCCTTCGTCGCACCTGGTCGCCTTCTCCCACCAATCGAGAATCTATCACTTTTGTTTCATCTACACGACAAAAAGGGCACTGCATTTATGCGTACACCGGAAAACGTTTACATAGCTCCAAAACTGCTGATTTTACTTTTTGGATAACAATTTCGTCTTTTAAATGATTTAAGACATCTGCTGTCCAGGATATTAAGGCCGTAATCTCGGGCTCTTTAAAACCACGAGTGGTAACCGCTGGTGTTCCAATTCTAATGCCGCTGGTTAAAAAAGGAGAACGTGGATCATTCGGAACGGCATTTTTGTTCAGCGTAATATGCGCATCTCCTAAGATTTTCTCTGCATCAAAGCCTGTAAAATCGCGATCACTCAAATCGACTAAGAACAAATGGTTATCTGTTCCACCAGAGACTATTTTAAATCCTTGCTGCATCAATCCCTCCGCAAACAACCGGGCATTTACAATCACTTGTTTTTGGTAGGCTTTAAATTCGGGTGCAAGCGCTTCTTTAAAAGCGATGGCTTTCGCTGCGATCACATGCATTAAAGGGCCGCCCTGCAAACCAGGAAACAGCGCCGAATTCAATTTTTTCTGAATTTCGGGATTGCTACGCGCTAAGATAAGCCCACCTCTGGGTCCTCTCAATGTCTTATGTGTGGTTGAGGTCGTCACATCCGCAATATTCACAGGAGAAGGATATAAACCAGCAGCTACAAGACCTGCGACATGCGCCATATCGACCATTAAATAAGCACCGACTTTATCAGCAATCTCTCTAAATCGCGCCCAATCGACAATGCGTGAATAGGCCGAGAAGCCCGCAACAATGAGTTTGGGGCGGTGTTCTAGTGCCATTTTTTCGACTTCGTCATAATCGATGAGACCTGTATTCACATTCGTGCCATATTGCACGGCGTGATACATCTTTCCTGAAAAATTAACAGAAGCGCCATGCGTAAGATGACCACCATGCGCAAGGCTCATCCCCAAAATAGTATCGCCTGGATTAAGCAAGGCCATAAAGACAACGGCGTTGGCCTGCGAGCCTGAGTGTGGCTGCACGTTAACATAGGCAGCACCAAATAATTCTTTTGCCCGTGCAATGGCCAATTCTTCGGCAATATCGACATACTGACACCCACCATAATAACGTTTGCGCGGATATCCTTCGGCATATTTGTTGGTAAACACAGAGCCTTGGGCTTCTAAAACGCAAGGGCTGACAAAGTTTTCGGAGGCGATCAATTCAATATGATCTTCTTCACGACGTTGCTCGCCACTGATCGCGGTCCAGATTTCTGGGTCAAATGCTGCAATTTTTAGATTGTGGCTATACACATGTACTCTCCTTTGCCAAAAGTCAAAGTCCGCCTAATTCACTATTCTACCTAAGTTTTTGGATCTAGCATAGTCAATACCTGACTTAATTCAGACAAAGTTTGAAATAAATCACATTGGAATGAGAATCCAGCATTTTATCCAATCCTCTTGGTAAATTTTATATACCATTCCCCTGCTTGCAATGAATCATCAACCTTGTAGCCTTTGGGCAAAAATGAGTTGAATCCCGTGGACAATTCTTTTGCTATTAATTTGTTTTCAGAAGAAACA
>DAORSV010000030.1:14800-17792 GCA_035443705.1 Gammaproteobacteria bacterium | reverse complement strand
TTGCAGTTTTTGGAATCGTTATAGTAAAAATTAAAGCAAGCCTAATGGCTCTTGCTTTAACAGTTTTATCCTCATTTTCAAAAATAATATTAATCTTATGGAATAAAAATTTCCTAAAAGCAAGCTTATGACTGTGGCACTTGTTTAAGGTCAATATAACCCTTTGCAAAATTTTATTACTCTGCAATACTGAAAACACAATCAAATAAAATAGAGTGAGAGGTTGGCATGTCTTCTACGATTAAGCCCGTCTTTGGACTTATTGATGCAAATAATTTTTACGCTTCTTGTGAGCAAGTTTTCAAACCCAGTCTTAAGAATAAGCCTGTCATCGTGCTATCGAGTAATGATGGTTGTGTTATTAGTCGCTCGAACGAAGCAAAAGCTTTAGGAATACAAATGGGAGAACCCATTTTTAAAATACAAAATATGATTAAAGCACACAATGTGCAATACCTTTCTGCGAATTTTTCTTTATATAATGATATGTCCCGCCGCATCATGCAAGTGATTGCGGGTCTTGTCCCCAGTATAGAAGTATATTCTATTGATGAAGCTTTTGTTGACTTTACAGGTATTCCATTTAAAAATTTAAGTGCTTTAGCGCATAGGATAGTAAAAACTCTCTATCAATATACGGGTATTCCAACCACATTAGGAATTAGCTCTACTAAAACTTTGGCTAAATTGGCCGCTAGGATTGCCAAGAAAAATGTTTCTTTTCAAAATGTCTTTTGCCTTACAAAAGATGTAAGAAATCATTGGTTAAAACAAACTTCTGTAGAAGCGGTGTGGGGAATAGGAAAACGCTGGTCAAAAAAACTCAATAACTTGAATATTATGGACGCTTATCAATTAAGCTTAAAAGACCCTGATGATATAAAGACACTTTCTAATAAAGTGCTAGCCTCGACAGTTTTAGAGCTTCAAGGCACACCCGTATTCGAAATTGAGCAAGAAATAGCATCTAAAAAACAAATAATAGTTTCAAAAACTTTTGGCAAAGAAGTGATGGCGCTCAGTGAGCTTAAAGAAGCTGTCTCAACCCACATTTGTTTAGCTTTGGAAAAACTCAGGCGTCAAGATTCCGTTTCGAACAGCTTTTCAGTATTTATTCAAACCGACCGTTTTAAAACAGGTTTTGATAACTATCATCGTCAGCAGAGCGTTGAACTAGAGTTGCCTAGCCAAAATACTCAAAAATTTCTTAAGCTAGCTATGTCAATTTTAAATAATTTATACACCGAAGGGTTGAATTATAAAAAAGCAGGCGTGATGCTAACCGATATTTCTGCAAAAGGTAGCAGGCAGTATGATTTGTTTGTAGAAGATAATGAAAAAGAAGATAGCCTAATGTGTGTGCTCGATAAAATAAATACCAAATTAGGGAAAGGTAAAATTCGTTTTGCCGTAGAAGGGTACAAAAAAGCCTGGGAAGCGAAAAGCAATTATCGCAGCCCTCTTTATACTACTTCGTGGGATGATTTGTTAATTGTTAAAAATTAATCATTTCGACTTTATTTGCAAATTCAACACCAAAAGCCACTAGAACAATTATACAATGCCGTCCCTATATTGCGATGAAACTAAGCAGATTTTGATAAAGGTACAAGTTTTTCATGGAAGAAATCTGTAGGTTACTGTGGCCACTGTTATAATTTCCAACCGACTGGATGAGAAATAAGGGTGTGTGTAGACTCTTAAAAGAGGGATGCATACACTTCATTAAACGACGCTGACAGACGCTATTTTTTTCGATCAGGGACGCGACAATAATGTGGCGTGCCAATCTAATATCCGGCTTAGAAAATATAAGTTAATAACGCACATATTCATTATATGCGACTTATCGCTTAATTACTAAAGCACTTTAACCTTGCTTGGCCTTAAAAGTCTATACTCTAAATCATCCGGATTGCTTATAAGAACATTCTCGCGGTAGGTATAATATCCTTTTTTGCTTGCTTCTTTGTTTGCTTCAAACTGTATTTTTTTCCCTATTAATTCTTCATCTTTATAGCTTTCAAAGGCTATCTTAAATTTTTCGGTCATATTGAACCATTGTTGATCTGAAATGAGTGATTTCTTAGAAACCTCCCTAATATCACTTAATATGAAGCCTATAAAATCGTCCCCATAGTCATTGTTTCTTTCTTCAAATTTTGTAAATAACCCTACAAAAACAAAGCGATTAGATTTCTTTGACTTTTTTTGTTGAGTAGGCGAAACCTGGTCGGAGCCTTGGGTAAGTGGTTTTTCAACAAGCCCTTTAGTCATGTTATATCGCTCGCATTAAAAAAATTATTTTAGGGCCACCCCTCTGATAACCAAAAAGTTAATTCAGAGGGGTAATTTTCCTATTCAGCTTCGTGATCTGCTTCACGCATTTTCTTTTGTGAGCTATTGCCTTTCTTCTTAGCTTTAGTCGGCTTAGCTTTCTTTGAGCTTGTTTGAGCGTTGGGTTTTGACTGACCCGCATTTAACTTGTTAAGCTGCTTTTCTATAGTAGAAAACCGTTTATCGCTTTGCTTTTGAATCTTCTCAAGCATTTTTTCAATATCGGCTTTCATTTCTTTAGAAAGTTTAGCGGAAGATGGTACTTTTTTAACTTTTTCTGAATCGTCTTTTTTTGCCTTAGCCATTTGCTTATCTCCACATTTACCAAAAAACAAGTATACCAAACTTTAAAAGAATAATCAGCATTAGGCTTTGAGCTGGCTAAACAATCCGATCTTGCCATTATGAGTCCTTCTTTTGTAAAAAAAGGTTTTATTTAATCATTCCAAAACCGATTAAACAGTTTTTCCTAAGGCTTCATGCGGATGACCGTATCTTGATGTTGGCGTGCCTTGTATACGATTGAATGGCTCGAGTGCCGTCTTTAGCTAAGAAAAAGCAAATAATTTAATCTTTATCACTCTATTTATTACAAATTTCTTAAGCTGAGTTGCAATTCTTGATCTGCCGCTGCAACGACTGCTAAATATTCTTG
>DAORSV010000030.1:0-14700 GCA_035443705.1 Gammaproteobacteria bacterium | reverse complement strand
CAACGCGTCATAATCGTTTTAGCAGTAGGCATAGCTTCAAATAGTTTACCCTTAAGTTGAATATATCCTAGATTTTGAAAGATTGATAAAATAGTGGCATACGTTTAAGGTCTACCAATGCCCTTTTTTTCTAATTTTGCAATTAATGCAGGTTCGCTACACCGTATTACACGAACGAAGGCCCCATATCTTTAACCACTCTATGCCCCCCCTAAGCCAATAACCCGAATCATAGATTTTCTTATTAATAACTTGGTATTGGCAAATAGTTAAATATGTAACTATATTTTATGTTATTGATGAGATTACGCGATTTTCATATGAGCCAAACAGAGATAGATTCCGAGTTAAATA
This sequence comes from Gammaproteobacteria bacterium, assembly GCA_035443705.1. Taxonomy (GTDB): domain Bacteria; phylum Pseudomonadota; class Gammaproteobacteria; order UBA6186; family Azoamicaceae; genus CADEGZ01. Next base: position 14,346 of record DAORSV010000030.1, on the reverse strand, counting down.
GCGCTATTAAAGCCTTTCGGCTTAAATCTGACATAGCACGCCCTTATCAACAAGAAGTGGTTGAACAAGTGCTGAACATTTTTAAACAACATGCCCGAACGCACATCGTTATGGCCTGTGGCACTGGAAAAACGCGGGTGGCATTGTGGGTAGCGGAACAGTTAGGCGCAAAAAATATCGTGGTATTTGTGCCTTCTCTGGCGCTTGTGAACCAATTTATGCAGGAATGGTTAAAAGTAACGATATGGCCTCGTGCTTCTTGTCTTGCAGTTTGTTCGGATGAAACAGTAACCCGTGGTATAGACAGCATTATTGTCGATCCAGAAGAATGTGACTTTCCAGTTACAACTAATCCTGAAGAAATTCATCAGTTTTTAAAAAATACGACAGACGATGTACGACTCGTTTTTTGTACGTATCATTCATCCGCTGTTTTGGCACAGGGTATGCAAGGTTGCCCATCCTTTGATTATGGGGTATTTGATGAAGCGCATAAAACCGCTGGGAATAATCATTTTGGGTTAGCCTTGGATAATCAAGCCCTACCAATCCAAAAGCGCCTCTTTATGACGGCAACGCCTAAGCACTGCAATATTAACAAAAAAAATCAAGAGGGAGAAGCAAGATTAGCCTACTCAATGGATTCTGAAGCGTTATATGGCCCAAGAGCGTATACGCTCTCTTTTAGAAAAGCGATTAATTTAGGAATAATTACAGATTATAAGATCATGATCTCGGTTGTTAGTACCAAACACGCATTAACCATGGAATCTGAATTAGCTGGTAAAATGGTAGCTCTTCGGAAAGCGGCACTCAAAGATCCTAATATTGCTAAGGTCATTACCTTTCACAAAACGATTAAAGAAGCCTATGCCTTTAGTACCCATATTCAGGGCAAACGGGATTTGCTGGGCTTTAGCAGCTTGCATGTTAGCAGCTTAATGCCCTCTCATTCTCGCAAAAATACGATGCGTACTTTTCAGGAAAGTGACAAATCCATTATTTCTAATGCACGTTGCTTAACAGAAGGAATCGATGTACCCGCAATCGATATGGTGGCCTTCTTAAATGCTAAAAAAAGCAAAATTGATATTGTGCAAGCGATTGGTAGAGCCATGCGTAAAGCGCCTGGCAAAGTTTATGGCTATGTATTTTTGCCGCTCTTTGTTGATCAAAACAAAGGTGAATCTATAGAAGACGCTATTCTTCGAGCAGACTATGGAAGCATTTGGGAGGTTGTTCAAGCACTCAGCGAGCAAGATGAAGATTTACAGGCGACGATTGAAGAATTAAAACAAGCTAAGGGGAAAACGGGAGAGTTAGCGCCTGGGTTAGAGCGGTATTTGGATATTATTACTCAGGATGACGTAAATATACGCTTGCAAGAACAACTAAAACGAGCCATTTCTATTGCAATTATCGATAAAATCGCAAGTAATTGGTATGAAATGTATGGGAAATTAATCCTTTTTAAAGAATGGCATCATCATTCTAATGTTTCAGAGACATACAAAAAAAACAAACCCCTTGGAAAGTGGGTGACCGTGCAAAGACAAAACTACAAAAACAACAGGCTGTCAGCAAACAAGCTAAAACTATTGGATGCTATTGGGTTTGAGTGGAATCCACTCGATGCAAATTGGCATTTTAACTATGAAGCGTTGAAAGCATTTAAAATAAAGAATAACGATTGCAATGTTCCCGTTAGATATGAACAGAACAAAGCGCTTGGACATTGGGTGAGTGTGCAACGAAAACGCTACAAAAATAACAGGCTATCAGAAAACAAAATAAAACTATTAGACACTATTGAGTTTGAGTGGAACCCACTCGATACAAATTGGCATTTTAACTATGAAGCGTTGAAAGTATTTAAAGAACAAAACAACCATTGCAATGTTCCCTGGAAATATAAACAAAACAAAAGACTTGCAAGTTGGATAAACACGCAAAGACAAGACTACAGAAACAACAGGCTATCAGAAAATAAACTAAAACTATTGGATGCTATTGGGTTTGAGTGGAATCTACTCGATGCAAATTGGCAATTTAACTATGAAGCGTTGAAATTATTTAAAGAGCAAAATAATCATTGCAACGTTCCTCTAAGATATCAAAAAAACAAATGCCTTGCAAATTGGGTAGCTGTCCAAAGAAAATGCTACAAAAATAATAAGTTATCAGAAAATAAACTAAAACTATTGAATGCTATTGGGTTTGAGTGGAATCCACTCGATGCAAATTGGAATTTTAACTATGAAGCGTTGAAATTATTTAAAGAGCAAAATAACCATTGCAACGTCTCTCTAAAACTAAATAAAGATCTTAGATATTGGGTAAGCGTCCAAAGAAGATGCTATCAAAATAACAAGATATCAGAAAAAAAACTAAAATTATTGAACGCTGTTGGATTTGAGTGGAACCCCCTCGATGCAAATTGGCATTGTAATTATGAAGCGTTGAAAGCTTTTCAAAAGCAAAATAATCATTGCAATATTCCTTTTAGATATCAAAAAAACAAATGCCTTGTGGATTGGGTGACCACCCAACGGCAAGACTACAAAAATAATAGGCTATCAGAAAATAAAATAAAGCTATTAAACGCTATTGGATTTGAGTGGAAGCCGCTGGACACAATTTGACATTATCGCTATGAAGAACTTAAAGCATTTAAAACAATCCATATAAGCATTGTAATGTTCCTAAATCCGAAAAATATAAATCGCTGTGCGCGTGGGTATTTAAACAAAGGTGCGCCTATGAACGGGGCATATTATCTAAAGCAAAAATTCAATTGTTAGAAAATATTGAGTTCAAATGGAAGCTAAAATAATATTGCGCCATAGCACTAAAGTCTGTCCATTGAATAACATAATTATAGCTAGTCAATTACCTTAATTTAGTGTCCTTGAAACTGAGATACGTGTAAATGTACTGTGTGGTTTACTGGCGTATACGTTTCGAGAAAAAAAGCCATCTAACGGGTAGTGATAATTGAAACGTCAAAAATGCCTTTTCTTTTTAACCCTATGGCTCAACTTTCCCTTAAACCAATCTAATTTTGGGCAGCACCTTAGGATTCTGTCGTATCCTTAATGAGAATTCACCATAGCCACCCATTAAATCATTGTCTATACCTCTAAAGTGAGGCAGGGCGAGGACGAGCAGGATCTGGCGGCTTAGGCGTTTTTGCTGCCTCTGTAGCTGCTATTGCTTTCTCTGACGCTGCTTTTGCCGCTACTAATGCTGCTGCTGCCCCAGCCGCTGCTTGTGTTTTTTCCGTTACTTTTGCAACTGCCGCTGCTTTTGCTGCGACTGCCGCTGCTTGTACTACGTCTGCCGCTGCTTGTACTACGTCTGCCGCTGCTTTTTCTTCGTCTGCCTTCGTTTTTTGCTCTGTCACTGGTGCTGCCATTGCTCCTGGCTCTGGTGCTGGTGGTACTGGTATTGTTCCTAGCACCCGGTCTGCCTCCGTTACTCGTACTTGTGCCGCCGTTACTTTGTTTGTCGCCTGTGTCACCGCTAGCTCTGCGTCCTTTGCCTCTGCTATCGCTGCTACTTTTGCCGCATCTGTATCTGCGGCGGTTTTTGTTGCCACGTCGAGTGTTTTTATCGCGTCTGCCGCTGCTTTTGTCGCATTTCCCTTTCCTAGCCTCGCTGCAATGGCTGGGTATAGCGCCAATTCGGCTGGCGTTAGCTTTGCCACCAGTGCTTCTGTTGAAGGATCAAATTTAATTTTCTTGTTCTGATTATGCGGGTCTGCCGCCGCCGATAAGATTGCATCTATATGTTTATAATTAGAACTATGTAATACAAGCACCGTATCTTTTGAGGCTCGTAAGATCACATCTGCCATGCTCGCGTCTAATCCATTCTCTGAAAACTCATATGAAATCGATTTATTAGAATTTTTTTTAACAGTGACAAGTTCTATGCCATCTTTGCTAACCGTAAATGAATTGTTTTTGGGCTCTGATAATTCATACTTTAAATCGACGCTATACTCTTTTTGATGATCCTCAATTGCTCTCTTAAAGTCCTCCAGGATCTCTGCAATGCTACGATCAGCTTTATTTTCTGAAGTCGCTCTGGATTGTCCTGTAAGAGAGGTGCCACCAGTAGCATTTACATACTGAGTAGAGGGGTTGCTGTTACTCGCTGCTGCGTATCCTGCGGTCGCGTTTGCCAAAGCAGCAGCAAGAGGCGCTGCAGGCTCATCAACAACAAGAGGCTCAGCAGGCACTGGCACTGGCGCATTAGGGTTACGACGCACTGCGTCTACGAAATCTCTGAGACGCACCGATTTAGCGTGAGCCGCCTCTACCGCTTCATTGTCAAGTTTGTCTTCAAGATCGTGAAAGCCAACATCCTCAACTGTCTTGCTTATCCCCCTAATAGCTGCGTCCGCAGCCAGCAAAGCAGCGTCTCTCTGCCGACGTGCCTCTTCCAGTCTATCAGCATTGGCTGGTGTTGCCTGTGCAGCATTAAACTCACCCTGTGCTTTATCAAGAGCCACTTTTGCCGTATTCACCGCCTCTATGGCAAGCGGTGCTTCGGCTAGAATGAGCTGTTTAAAAGTAGCAGCATCAACTTCAACCTTATCCTCAATATCAACGCTACCCCTCCTAGGATTAGGTTCTCCCGCACCCCCGACAAATAGATCATCATCATCCGCTCCGCCCCCACCAACACCGTCACCTGGTCTTCTTACCATAACGCTTCCCGCCTATCAGTTAGAAATTTAGTTACCCGCTCTGTAACACACACACAAATTTGTAAGACTTTACAAAGCACCTTACAAATGGTGTCGGCTGTACAAACTAAAACCTTAAGTACAATTTAAAAGACCTACCTTTAACCATTTCCCCTAACTAGCCTGGCCAAAACCAAAAATCTTGATTTGTACCCGTACGGCAGCGTTATAATGAATGGCATTACTAAAGCCCATATTATTAAGTTTTGTAACTTTTAGCTTAAATGCAATAATCAGGTTTAGGAGGAGATACAGATGGCTACCACAACAGCGTATATAAATACCCAATTGACAACAGATAGGAAAGCTCAAGCCGATACCGCAGAGCCTAGCTTAAAAACAAGGGAATTGGCTCCATATCTAGCAAGTGCGATTCGCTACCATTACAAATTGGAATTTCATGCCACGCTCCAGAAAGGGGCGGCCATTGATTTCAGCGGATTAGACAATAAAGGCAAAAATGTGAATCCTCCTCTCATTGATGCCATCCTTTATTATAATGATTGGGCCTTTGAAGAATTATTAAAAAAAGGAGCAGATATCAACAAAGCAACTAAAGGCGATTTTGTTCCTTTATTTCACGCTGTTTCCCACGGGAATCTCCGCATAGTCCGAGCATTGATAGCAAAAGGAGCCGACCCGTCGGATTATCGCCAAGGAACAACTTGTTTGTCCTTAGCTCTTGAATGTCTAAGGAGTGGCACGTTGCTGGAACCCCAATCTCGCTGGCGATATGAAAATGAATCGCCCGATACGAATAATACCGCATTAAAACAACAAATATCGGATTTTTTCCTTCAAGAAAATGCATACACACCTCCTAAACCGAATCAGGCAATTCCTTTTGTTGCACCCGAACAGATTCATGTCTATTCCGCAGGAAACTTAGATATTATTGGCTTTTTGTTACTTAAAGGCGTGCCGCCAACGATGGCCGTTTCTGAAACTGATAGATCACCACTGGCCATTGTCCAAAATCCAACAAAATATTCTGATATTTTTCGATCTGATCCTAAAGAACAATTGGAATACATTGGCACTGAAACGGAAAACCCGAACATCCTGCTTTTTACAATGACATTAGTCAATAAGCGATTTACCGGAACAATACCCTCAATTGTTGTTCATTACGACATAGAACCCGCTAAAAAATTAATTGAAGCAGCGGCGCTTGCTCACTCGAATCCGCAGTTGCAAAGCCAATTAGATGCCGTTCATGCAAAACTACACGGCGCAACAGCGCAATTTGCGGAAGAAATTAAAGGTGTCAAAGAGGCCTTTAATTATGATGAAAAACAAGAAATAGAGCGCTTCAAATTATTCATCAAAGGCCATCCAAATGCAGAAGAAGCCTATAACACCATTTTGTCTCGTTTAAAATCCATACACAAAAGCGCTCAGGCGGTTGCAGGCGGTGGTGTGGTTGTTAGCGAGGGTTCACTCGGGTTGGTTGCAAAAGTGCTGGATGTCAGCACGGAGCTTGTAGACGCGATACCCTTAGTTGGCGCTGCTGCCTCGAAATTCTTTGGATTAGCCGCTTCGGCTACGAGAGAAGTCGACAGCCGTAGACAAACCAATATATATGAAAACATAGCAGCAATGGTTCCCGCCACAGGGGCAGGCAGGATATTTGAGTCGGTTGCCCGAAAATTAACAATGGCGTATCTGTCACAGTTCCAACGGCTTCAGACAAAAGAAGAAGCCCGATCGCACATGAGCCGCCCAACGGAACTTGTGCAAAATACCCTTAAAGGTCGATTTATTTCACCTGCTGAACGTGTAGCCGCATTTGCCATTATATGGATGATGGATGACGTGTTTAATAATATGCATCAGCTTGAGAGGGAGCTACAAGCGCCCAATGGATTAGAGAGGCTTTTGTTAAATGTGGTGACACAACGCAAACCCGAACAAGGCGTAGAAACATTCTGGAATACGATAGTAGCAAAGCTCGGCATGAATCAGATCCCAATACGAACCCAATCCGGTGCAATTTCAGCAGAAACTTGGCACCCAGCGGATTTCTGGACGATGCCTGGCGTTGTGGTACAAAATAGCAGTGCTGTTCAATATTTCGTGGGGAATAAGACCAATGTAGCAAAGTTTGGCTCGCGATCAGGAAGTCTTGAAGACGTAACAGCGCTTGGCTTAACGCGAACCACAGAAACTTTATTGCCACAGGCTTCAAGCTCAACAGCAACGCCTTCGGCTAATAGTAGACTTGTTACGCCCCCAAGCCCAACAGTCATGTATGCTTACCTTAACACCCCTCAAGCTTCACCTAGCTCAAGCACAACTTCTAGCGTAAGCACAACCTCTGGCACAAGCACAACTTCTAGTCCAGCTGCTTCAACACAAGCGCCTAAACCGGAACCGAAGCTAGATAATCCACCCGCACCTAAACGCAATAGATCACCTTTTGGAAGACTGCGAGCAGCGTGTTTAAAAGATACGTGAGCATTTAACGCACAACGATAGATTACTTATAATCTATCGTTGTTTGTAAATGTTGAGCGCCTTCGTCACCAATATGATTATCTGACAGTTGACATCCTCTCCGACCTAAAGGCCGAAGATTCCTAATTCCACCCTTAGGTGTTCAGGAGGTTCTTGGGCTTAAGCAGCAACCTGCTTAATATCTCCACAAGCTAACCGGACATGCCCTGCCCTTAGCACATTAAGTGCAGCATTAAAGTCGGCATGTGTTTCATGTCCACATGCCACACATTTAAATTCACTTTGCGAAAGACGATTATCGGAACAAACATTATCACAATTAGAACATTTTTGTGAAGTGTGCTTTGGGTTAACTAAGATTAGATGACCGCCGCGCCATATTTGTTTGTATTCAAGCTGGCGTTTAAACTCACCCCAACCTTGATCCAATATCGCCTTATTTAACCCAGACTTCGCTTTAACGTTTTTACCCGGGTTTTCAATATCGCCTTTAGCAGATGCGCTCATGTTTCTTACCTTCAGATCTTCCATTACTATCATGGCGTGGTTTTTGCTGATACGAGTAGAGATCCAGCGAAGATAGTCTTTGCGTACATTTGCTATTTTAGCGTGAATCCGATTAATTTTTTGGTTCTGTTTTTTCCAATTTTTAGAAAATTTAACTTTTCTATCTGGGGTTCTATGCATATGCCCCGAAAATGTTCCCAGGATGTGAGAGTTACGCTGTTTTTCCCCTTATCTGAAGGCAAAATAGCCTGCAATTATTTAACCTGACCCTCAATTAGCTTTTGCCCATATACTCTACGGATGGTTTTGTCTGATCCCTTTATACTTTGCTATTGAGACACCAATAGGATGCCCTGAAGAGACCAAAGGAACATTTCGATGGTGTAAGTATTTATAAAGTCTCGTTTTGTCTATATTTAATTTTTTTGCAATTTGCGTAGCAGATAACTTTCGTTCTAGATAAAGCGTTTCGGCAACACAAGCAGCAGCCTCGCTCGATGGACGCATTCCTTTTCGGTTGCCTCTTTTTTGCATACCAGGCATTGCAACTTTATTCCGATTTTTTTCGCGTCTATTATTACGTTCAAACTCGGATAAAGACGCAAAAATATTAAAGACAATTCGGCCTTCAGATGTTGTTGTATCAATATGTTCATTCAAACTGATAAACCCAATGTTTCGTTGCATAAACATATGGGTAAGCGAAAACAAATGATAAAACGATCTGGCAATACGATCAAGATCCCAGACAACCAAGGTATCATTTTCATGTAATTCTTTAATAAGAGTGTCTAGCATTGAACGATCTGAGGGTATTCCAGTCATCTCTTTATAAATTTTACTGCACCCAGCTTTTCTCAATGCAAGGATCTGCATTTCGATATCTTCTGCCTGCGTGCTAACAGGAGCACTGGCACGTGCGTAACCTATTTTAATTTTTTAGCTCCAAAACTCACTTTAATTTTCCTTATCCAGTCTACCAATGTATTTATTAAAATGGAACATGGTTGCTATGCAGCTGCCGCCTTATTTGAAGATAAAACAGCCTGCAATTGTTTAAGCTGCCCCTCTAAATTAGCCTTTGCCTGAGATGTAAACTGGAACTCATGCCGCAGTGTGTCGATCTTATCGTTTGCTTTGGATAAGGCATCTTCCAATGATACAATTTTATCACCATCTACTTTTATCATGAGCTGTAATTCAATGACAGTTTGCTGTTTAGACTCCAAATTTTTAGATTGTTCCCTATAATCTTGCAACAATTTCTCATGATCTTGCTGTATTCTTTCATAGGCAATTTTTGAGGCTTCATGCTGTCTTTCAATTTCTTTATACTCCAAAACAAGCGCATTTTCCTTTTTTTCCAATAACTCGCAAGCCTTATTCAGTTCAGTGTATTTTGCTTGGTAAAGGGATTTTTCGTTGATTATTGTTTCAGTCTGTATTTGTAATTGCGACAATTTTTGTTCGTACTCACTGCGTTGTTTTTCAATGAGCAACGATTGCTCCTGCCGTAATTGTTGTGTTGCGGCCTGATAATGCTCTAGATTTTCTTGCACCTGCTTTAAAAGTTGGTGTAATCGCTTGTTTTCTCCTAGACTTTCCTGTAAATGAGATCCCAGAACGGTACTACGCTCCATTAACTTTATTTTCTCCTGCTGCTCTGTGATTAAAGCCGTTTTGATTTGCTCTTTTTCTGCCATTTGCTGATGCAATTGTTCTTCCAGCGCATGAATTTTATGCTGAGAGTCTGTCTGAAGCTGCCTCTGCTGATTGAGTTGCTGATCTACCTGCTCTATTTTAGAATCCGCTTCTTTTTGATAGGCCACTGCCCGAGTATCTGTTTTTTCTTGAAATCTGCCCCATAAGGCTTTTAGCATTTCTAGGAGTTCAGCGGGTAATGTACCGTCATCCTCATTTTTAAGGCCATGCTGTGACTTCCACTCGCGTAAAAAGCGGGCTATGGTGCTTTTACTGCCTGTGCCCAGAATTTCGCGAATATTGTCTACCGTCGGATTTCGTTGTTGGCCTTGTAGTTTTGGGATGGCTTTTACGACGTCTTGGTAGCTAATGCCTATTCTGCCCATTATTCCTCCCTGATTTTTTTGTAACATAGAACGTAGCGCATAATAAAACGTTTTATAGCAATTTGAAAGCCCAATATTTTTCTGAATAACAATCGACCATAATAAAGATTATCGATGATATCCGAAAGTTGTCCGTGTTATATTCTGTACCATGCACTCAAAACCCTTGGCTAAGGACGGATTTCTAAGACAGGCGAGCAAATGGCAAAGATAAATCAAAAAACCTCCACTATTCCAGTATTACGTAACGATGACGGCATAACCAAAGCTCTGCCACCCCACGATTATATTCATGCTGCCACTTCAGATAACACCCGAAAGGCCTATCAAGCCGATATTCGACATTTTACCCAATGGGGCGGATTGCTCCCCACCGTGGTGGATATCGTGATGCAATACCTCCAACAACATGCAGGGCGGTTAAACCCAAGAACACTGGTGCGTAGGCTAACGGCGTTGCGAAACTGGCATCTCACCCAAGGGTTCTCTGATCCCACGGCACATCCCGCCATACACAAGACACTCACGGGTATCAAAAACGTACACGGTAAACCCAAAAATAAGGCACCCGCCTTGACGCTGGCATTCCTGATAGAGATGGTCAGCTTTTTAAAAAAATCGGAGCGTTTAATGGACTGTCGCAGCAATGCCTTATTGCAAATCGGCTTCTTTGGTGCCTTTAGACGCAGTGAACTGGTTGCTTTGACTTGGGAAGCCATTCACTTTGTACCTGAAGGCATAGAGATCCTGATTTCCCGCTCGAAAACAGATCAGGCAGGAGAAGGACAAGTATGCGCGATACCCTATGGGGATGGAACCTTATGCCCTGTTCGTGCATTGATCACTTGGCGCGATCGAAGTTGTCAATCTGGTTTCATATTCCGTCAGATCCAAGGCGGACAGATCAACCCAGATTCCATCAAAGCCCCTCAGATGAATATTCTTATCAAATCGATTGCCAAGGCTTGCCAATTACCGGATGCCGAGCTTTACAGCAGCCACAGTTTACGACGGGGTTTTGCCACAGAAGCCAGCAAGCAAGGGGTACCTTTTGGTTCTATCCTGCGGCAAGGTCGATGGCGTCACGAGGGTACTGTACTGGGTTATATGGATGAAGGTAAACGATTTGAACAAAATGCTGCGGGGTTGATGCTCAATCATGAAACGTCTACAGATCCTGGGTGATGCTGAAATAGCTGCACTGTATGCAGCACCCCGGTTTAATGCAGCAGAGCGCAGCCACTATTTTTTATTACCCGAAGAGACACTTTTTTCTCTAAAAATAGAAAAAGTCAATGGCAGAAATACTGCGGCAAAACTGTATTTTATTCTTCAGTACGGTTATTTCAAAGCAAAGCACCAATTCTTCACAGTTAGTCTTAAAGACGCAAAAAAAGATGTTTTGTTTATCATGAAGCACTACCTTCCGAATGACAATACCCCCAAGCAATTGCCGACACGTAAAATACAGCGCAAGACAAAAGAAAAAATATTACAGCTCATGGGGTTTGATGATAACCTTGATAAGACTGATCAGCTCATTCTAGAAAAAGCCAGTGAAATTGTCAAAACCACACAAAATCCTTTAGACATATTTGAATCAATTCTAAAACAACTCGAAAGCGCCAAGAGGGTATTACCCAAATATTCCCGATTACAAGACATCATCGGCATGGCACTTAAAAACGAAGATCAGCGGCTTATTAAAATGGTAAAACACCATCTTACTAAAAGTGTTCGCGGAGCCTTACAAAACTTATTTCAGTCGGATGACGCATTTTATCATATCACAGAGCTTAAATTTGATGCCAAAAGTTTTCAGACAAAGGAAATGACCGCAGAAATTAAAAAGCTTGACCTTTGCAGACCGATCTATGATTTTACAAAGGACTTTTTGCCTAAGCTATCGTTATCTCGTCACATGGTAGAGCATTATTCTGATTTGGCCAAACTGTATAGTGTTTGGAGGTTACAGAACATTCCACCGGAGTTGTCTTATTTGTACCTAATTTGTTATGTGCATGGTCGATACGAACGATTGACCAATAATCTCATCCAGGCATTTGTTTATTACGTCGATAAATATCAAAACGAGGCCAAAGATTATGCGAAACATCATTGGGCGATTCTAAAAAACCCGCTGGAACAACATCAAACCGCTATCGGAAAACTGATGGGTATTTTTACGGACAAAGCTATCATGAAGCTATCTGGCAACAAAATTGAAAAGCATGCATTTGATATCATGCCTGAAGAACGTATTACAACAGTTAGCAAAAGACTCTTAGAAGGAGGTAAGGATCGGATTTTTGAAGAACGAAGGCTGATGTGGGAGTATCACAAAAGCAATTATCAATCCCTCTTAATCAATTTGCGTCCATTGTTTATGGTAATTGATTTTGAGGGAAATCCCGATTTAAAAGATCTTTTTAAGGCCATTACATTTTTAAAGTCTTCATTTCAAAAAAAAGAGTTGCTTAATAAGCTTCCATTAAATCTTATACCCATCAAACACATCAAACCAAAATTGTTGTTAGATTTATTCATCAAAAAAGTGAAGGCTAAAAAATCCGGATTCAAAAAAGTCATCAATCCTTATCAGTACGAATTTCATGTTTATCGCACCATTCGAGACCACATCAAAAGCAGTAAAATTTACATCAATACCTCTATTGGCTACAAAAGCTTTGAAGCTGAGATTAAAATGTCTCCTAACTGGCAGAAAGAGAAAAAAAGAATATTGAAAGATCTTAATAACCCCATCTTGTTAAGACCCATTCAGGAAACACTTGCCGAACTAGAAGGTATCCTGGAACCCTTAATTGTACGCACCAATAAACGGGCATTAAACGGTGACAATAAGCACATCCATATTACACATCATCGCGATGGACGGGTGGATTGGACAATCCCTTACCCAAAGCGAAACAAAGAGGCTGACAATCCATTTTACGACCAATTGGACACTAAAACGATTTCTGAGATATTTGATTTTGTAGAACAGAAATGTGGTTTTATGAAAGCCTTTATACACATTAAGCCCAAAGGAGCCAAGAGTAAAAAAGATTACCTGGGTATCAAAGCAACCATACTGGCGAATGGCACCATGCAAGGTACCCATTTGTTCTCCAAGAGATCCAATCTAAAATATCAACGACTTCAAACAGCAGAACAAAATCATGTGCGATTGGCAACTTTACAAAAGGCTGCTGAAATAATCGTAAATCATATGATTAACCTTCCCATCTTTGATCTCTACGATTTGGGCGGAAAGAAACATGGCAGTATTGATGGCACTAAGAAAAAGACACGGCGTCGTATTCTAAGAGCACGGCATTCTAAAAAATACTTCGGTGGTGATATCGGTGTTGTCGTGATGAGCATGATTTTGGGACATGTGCCCTTTGTGAGCAAGATCATTGGCGCCAACGAACACGAGAGTCATTATACTTATCCGATGTTACATAATAATAGCACCGAGATTGATCCTGACATCATTTCAACAGACACAGCGGGTACCAATAATGTCAATGATTTTATGTATTATTTAATTGGAAAGCTACATGCGCCTTGTTACCGATCAACCGCCAAGAAAACCAAAACCCTCTGTGGGTTCAAGTCGCTCTCTCATTACAAAAATTTACTGATTAAACCCTCCCGGGCAGTGAACAGAAAGCGCATTACTCAGAAATGGCCAGAGCTTATTCCCGTACTGGTATCGCTATTATCACACAATACCACTCAGGAAAACATCCTTAAAATCTTAAGTTCACATGAGTATAAAAGTGATGTTAAAGAGGCTTTTTGGGAACTGAATCAGATACTCAAAAGCATCCATCTCTTAAAAGATATCGATGATCCCAAGTATCGACGGAACATTCGTACTGCACTCAATCGGGGTGAAGCGTACCATCAATTGCTTGGGAAAATTATGTCAGTTGGTGGTGGAGATTTTAGAGGTATGTCTGATTTAGAAGTAGAAATTTGGAATGAATGTGCCAGACTGCTTGCGCTTATCATTATTTATTACAATATGCACTTGCTGTCAAAGCTGTATGAAGTGGCGCTGGCAAAAAAGGATAAAGCAGTGTTAAAATTTTTAAAGCATATTTCACCCGTTGCCTCTCAGCACATCAATATCAGCGGTCTCTACGAATTTAGTGAAATTATTAGCACGATTAACGTTGATGGGGTTGTAGCAATCTTAAGCAGGATTCTAAAAGATGTCGTATATCATCAGAAATGAATCTATCCAGGCTATAGTTCTGCAATATTTCAATAAAAGCGCCCTAAACTATTGCGATTTTAAAATAAAACCGTTACCCTTGCAGGCAAGGGCTGTGAATGATGCAGAAAACCAAAATATGAATCTCCGGTAAAACTCTTTAAAACTAGGCTAAACTTCAAATCTACGAAGCACAAATGGGAAAATTTGCGCTAAATGGCGAGAGATAATAAAGGCATAAAATCGCGTTTTATCGAGAAAAAGTGAGGTGAGCTATAGGGGCTGGGAACATTTTCGGGGCATATGCATAGAACCCC
>DAORSV010000029.1:0-18407 GCA_035443705.1 Gammaproteobacteria bacterium | reverse complement strand
GCGCGGTCCCCTCCTAAGGGACAGGTCGGCGGTTCAAATCCGCCCCGGGGCACCAATAAAGTTAAGCAACTGATTACGAGTCTAGCGAGCACGAACATTTTATGGTGTATTGATTTTATTGAAACTTTTTGTCATGTCGATCACTATCCCTTGGCATAGGGAGGCTCGAAGAGTTTTTTTGGGGGGTGCCGGGTTTTCTCTTCAGTGCGCTATAATGTAAAATAAGCTCTTGTGGTACGGACTCATCCATCGCGCTCGTTGTTTGTGTATCTTGCTCAACTTCCAGGCTGGGTCTGGCTAATTTTTTTAATAACCTATCTTCTACAAACGAAAGATTTTGTGCATTTAAAGCTTCATCAGGTGCAATATGTGTCTTAAAATAAGCCATTTTCTCAATATATGCATCGGGTGAAAACCATTTATTTTGTTCAATATTCTCTGCCAATATCTCAATATCGCCATTCAAAAAATATAATTGCTCTTTAATGACATCATATTCCATTGGCATTTGTGGATAATTTTTTGGAAAATCTCCTGCATACAAGCTCCCATTCACGGTTTCGATCCAAACTGTTAAATCCTTACTCGAATTCATCTTTTTTATGCGTTCCAAAAGCTCATCGGCTTCTATTTGGGTAATAATCTGTGCTTTCACGCCATGATTAGACTGCCGCATTAATACATATTCCATTGGTTTTTTTGCTTTAAAATGCAAAATTTTAAGATTTTCAAATGTATCTAAAAAGTTTTGAGAAACATTTAATTCTTCACTCAGCTGAAGCAAAACGCTTTCGCCATTTAAATACGATTTTACTTTTTCAAATTTCGAATGCGCCAAGCCAGCACACCAGTCATTCCACATCTCCTCACTCCAGGCGGTATGTGTAACCGTTCTTAAAAAACACCCAACAAGATTGTCTGTATGCTGTTGCTGCTGAGCTTGTTGTTGCTGTTGTTGCTGTGTCTGTTGATGTCTTTGTGCCTGTTTTTGACTTTGCATTTCTGTATCCGCATTCGAGCGGTTAAGAAATGTTTGTTTTGACACTGAATCTGGTAAAAAAGGTTTCATCGTTTCTACAATATTACCACAGGCGTTTGTTACTTTATCCGTCTCCTCTTTAGACACAGTTATTTTTATTTTTTCCAACACTGTTTTCCAGAAGATTAACAAATCTTTTTGATAATCTTCTAAATGCGTCGCAATCCTTTCTGTTGTTTCTAACCCACCCATCTGTCTATAGGGGCTCAGCTTGAGTGTATTAACAAAAAATTCAGAAAAAGCATCATAATATGCCAACTTTTGAGTACGTGTTAATGTTTTGTTTTTAAGTCTTCCATCCAAGTCTTTTTTAAATACCTCATGAATTTTTTTAAGCGTTGCAACATAATGTTGTCTTACCAAAGTCTCTTCTTGATTTTTACGTGTAAAATCTAAAATACCTTTCATGTTTTTTTCGGGAAGCCATTGGATTATTTCGGGCGGCAAAATAATATCAATGGTTTGCGCTTGTGAAAATTGACGCATTCGCATAACACCTTGTAGCACATCTTTTAATTCTGTTTTTTTATTAACAGACATAACCGCATGTGCATAAGTGGCTTGTCTGATATCTGTTCCGCGTGTGTGATTCTGATCATAATAAGTAAAATATTTGTCAGAATCACAACCCAACAATTGTTTAAGCACAACCGGATTGCTCGAACCCAATTCTTTAATGGGCTCTTCTGGACTCGCAACTGAAAGCGCACATAAAATATTATTTTGATTGTAAAATAAAACATGGTCTATTGTATTCTGTGGATTTAAGGAATTTGCATGAGCAAGCTTTAGCGCAATCGCGCGTGCCACCACCTCATTATTAAAATCATTAAACAATGCACCCGTATCTATAATAGCATGCAATCTAGATGGAGCCTCGAGCACAGATGCGAAATGGTTTCCTACCAATGCTTCCACAGTCGTTCCTGTAGCAGGTAATAGATTGAGATTTTTCGTTAAGAGTAAGTCAATTGTTTTTCCATCAATTCCTACACAATTTTTTTCATCTAAATGCAAATCTCCGTGAAACGTTCTCCAGTTCGCCAATGTTCCCGACATCAAATCTACATGGTTATACAAATCTATTTCTTGAATGGCATTCATATTTAAAATTTTTTCATGTGTTTTTACTGCCGGTAAAATAATTTTTTCTAGCGCATAACGCACAATCAATTGTTTTTTAGAAACGCGCTTTAAAAGTCCTTCTAACATGGGTTTATCGTCAAGTTGAATATCTCTTAGTAAAATCTGTAATCCTGTTATTTCACTAAACTCCTTGGCAGCACTTGTGTCATTAATCGTTAAAATATTACGTGTTTTTTGATTAGAAAACTCTTCTTCTGCTGCACCTTGAAAATTTTTAATCATTTGCATAAAGGTAGATAATGAGATCCCGTATGCACTTTGCAAACGTATCGTATTATTTACCGCTGTGTAAACATTAACAAATCGTGAACCTTCTTTAGGTGTTTGGCTTGCCACGTAGGGAATGGGAATTTCATCTACAGGATCCCAAAGATCTTTAATGATTTTCGTTTTACCAAAATGCTCATCAACACGTTTTTGCAATGCAACAGGTAATGAATAATGAATCTCATAGCGATAAATAGCCAGGATATCTCTGATATCTTCAGATAACCTTTCAACAAATGCGTGCACGGATCCATCAGATGAATTTCGTAAGTACTGTACTATTTTTTTATCTGTTTCTTCTTTTTCATTAACCGTCATATTCATCTTAAATTTGTCAAGCATTTTTTTCAAAACACTATTATTTTGCATTAAGGCAAGCTCAGGCAAATTTTTTAAAGGCTGATCGTTTTTGGCTTTAATTTCTCTATCTAATAGCTCATGTAAATCTAATATTGCACTGTTGAATGCAGGATCCAAGCCTTTTTCTTCGCCGTAAGGATAATTTAATTCCTCTTCAATATTTAATTCAGAATCGGCTTCATCAATCAAAACATAGGATTTTTGTTTAAGCAAAGCCAACAATTCTTCAACCCATTCTAACTGTTTCCATAATTCGTCATTCTCTGGTTCTTGTTTTAATAATGTTAATAAATCATAGTATTTCAACCCCAAGGAACGCATCGCATTGCCCATAGAAAGTATACAATTTTTCTGGCGCATACACTCTAGAAATTGATCAAACAAATTTTTCAAATAGACTGAAGAGTAAGGCTCGGCTCTCGAAAATTTAAAAGGAATCACATCTTTTTCAAACAATTTTTTATACGTTCGCTTTAGATCGGCCAACGTTGTTTCAAATAAGGCCGCTGGCACCCTATAGACAGCAAGCGTATTTTCATCCGCATTTAAGCGCATTAATAAAGGCGCAATAACTTTTGACTTGCCTCCTCCCATAATTAGTTGAATAATTTTATTTTTAGTCTCAGCACTGTCGTTCACTAAAAGACTTTTTAAGATAATCACTTGTTCTTCGCGCAATAAAATATTTTCGTATCGTTCGAGCACTAAAAGATCAGGGTCTTCATGTGGTTCGTAATGTCGTTTCGCATATAAATGTGCACCTAAATCATACAGGGATTGGCTATCTTTTGGATTAACCTTCCACGCCAATAAATCTTTGCGTACCTTTTTTAAACGATTGTAATGGCTTTTCCTTAAAAGATAGGTATACATCATTTGGTGTAAAAAACGATTTTCATCCATGGGTAATAGTGTTTCTGTATGATAATCGCCTATATTATTTTTTAAAAAGAGCGCCAACAAATCCTGCATGGTCATTTTATGAAGGCTTTTGCCTAGCAAGCGCATTGTATTTTTTTCAAGATTTAACTGTTTGTTTGCGTACGTTAGCATTTCTCTTTTCAATTTATCTAGTTCGTTTTTTTGTAAATCTAAATCATCCTCAAACTGCCAAAGCAAAGTTTTTTGCTCTTTTTGTTGAGCTTCTTTATCATCTTCAAAAGCTGTTTTTTCCAAAAATGGCTTTAAGATATCGTCGCAAAATGTACGAAATTTTTTTTCTACATTATTTTTGACGTTACCCTTTTTTAAATCATCTTGACTTATAAAATCTTGAGCTTCTTTTTCATCTTCTATATCTGCGTGGTGAGACGGCAATCCATAAAGCACTGACAAGGTATTATTAGCTGTTTCATGCGGTTTTTTTTCGATAGAAAATTTATAAGGAGTATGCACAATTTCTCGATCTAGTAATTTTTCTGTTTCTAAAGCTCTGTTAAGAGCTCCCAAAAAATTATCAAAATCACCTTGTACATTGGTACGGCTTTGTCTTAATATTTCTGCTTCTTCAACCTTATTGTGTTCTAATAATGACCAACCTACATTCTGTGCTTTTTTTGTTTTCAACAAATCTTGATACTGAACATGGAAATCAGATGGCATTTCAAATGATAATTTATTGCTATTATTTATAAAATTTAAAAGTGTTAATTCAACAGCTTCTGATAACCTTAACGATTTAGGCACATGATTTAATACTTGAAAATATTGGCACATGGATTGAATAAAAATATTACAAAAACTTTTATTTTTTAATTCATATGCCAATAATTCGGGATTTTGCATTAGATGATTTTGAATGAACAAATAAATGGCTTGCAGCTTTACAGATACATTTTCAGGTCGTTGAAATACTTCTTGAATATCTTCATCATTAAAAATGATAGTTTGTAACCATTCTAACTCTTGGGCTGTGCCTAATAAAACTGTGTCTTTTTGTCCACTGGTCAGCAATTTATAAGCAGCAAATGGATCCCCTTGATACAAATTAACATACGCCAAATAAATTAATCCTGCTCCTGATTCGGGGATTAGTTTATTTTTCTCGGGTTTTATTTTGCAAAATAAATATTTTCTCGCTTTATTTTTTTTAACTTTTTCGTCATAGCAATATTTATTCATAGAACGTTGTGTAAAAAAAGAAGGCAAGTTATTTATATTACCTCCAACTTCGCCATTAAACTTTCTGATCGGAAATAATCCATACATTTCTTTAGGGTCACTATTAACATCCTCAAAAGGCAGCCAATAAGAAAAATCTTTAATCACGCTTGGCTTTGGTATATCTAAAATCAAACGATAATTGGGTTTGTCTTTTAAAAACAAATGCCATTTTCCCGTTTCACTATCTGGATATTTTTTGCAAATAAAATGCAGCTGATACGCCGGTATTTTTATTTGCATCGGCGGCTCAACATTGTCAGCACTGAGTGTTGTGTTATCGTATATTTCAATATCTTCCCTATCTACAAAAGCCATTAAGTGCCGAATCAAAATAGCAGACTCATTGCTCTCTATATTTTTATATCGACGCTGATGACTTTGTAATCTATAGGTCGTTGGCACACCAGACTCGGTTAAATACAATACTTTTTGGCCATCTGGCTCAACCTTGGCACATAAGCCAAAAATGTCTTTTTTATCTTTTGCTTCAAAAAATGATGTTTGATCAGAATCAAATATAAAATAGTTCTCTTGAATAGAACGAGGAATATCTTTAATATGTATACGTTCTTGACACCATATATCATTTATTTTTGTTAAAACGCGCATGGACTTTGTTAATAATTTTCGTTCATATCCATTTGCTTTAAACTCAAAACTACCTTCTGTCACTGAAATCAAGGCGGACGGATTTATATCACCAAATTTTTCGGTAAAAAACGAACTCCTTCGTATTTTTTCAGGGATATACCCGGCTTCTAAAGATTTTTTTAAACATCTACCTGTCTTTAAGTCAATGCTTACGGCTTCTCCATTAACATCCATAGCGTTAAAAACAGGAAATTCCCCTGAAAATTTATTCTTAAGCTTCCATGTGGGTACTGATGTTTCTACAATATGTGCTAATATTTTATTTTTAAAATTTTCTTCTTTAAATTTTTTCTCTAAATTAATCTCACAAAAAGCGAATATTTCTGAAATTTTAGCATCTAATTCTTTAGTGGATTCATTGATTAATGGTAACTTTAAGGCAAGTTGATTTGCTTTAATATAAGCAGCGTAGAGCTCATACAATTCGGATTCTAACAAGCTTCCTTTTTTAAAACCTTTAAGCTTTTCTAAAAGATAAACTTTAGATAAGCGACCATAGGCTAACGCTTGTTCTTCTGTTAAAAGCTCTGCTTGTTCGAGCTGTTGGAATTTTTTCAATTCGTTAGGGATTTGAGTCAATAATTGTTCTATCTCATTTTGGCCTTTTGCCTCAGGATCAAACATAAATGTTTCTAAAAAAGAAGCTACTTCATACAAAAAGGCACCTGATGATAATAGACTTAAATCGCTTCTATGCTTTAAAATAGCTGCATTCAAAAAAGAGACTATTTGTGTTTTTAAGTTTTTGTTGGTGGCTAATTCTTTTGGGAGCAACCCCGGCTCAAATAAAAAACAGTTTAATAGGACTTGATATTCGCCATTTAACAACAATGCTATATTGTTTTTAAAAAATTCAAGCGTCGAAAAAATTTGGTTTTCTTTATCGATGCGCGCACTCATTAAACGTTGAACAATGGCAATTTCTTTTTTTGAAAATGTTTTTTCCACAATAGATGAGCTTAATAATTCTTGAAGCTTATTAGGATCGGTTTCACGAATATCTTCATCCAAATTCCTTTCCTGCGTTGCGCTATATCCCCTATGCAAAATAAATTGAACAACCGCAGAATTAAAAGCAGCATCTCGATATCGAAATGGCAACACTCTATCATACGTATCTGCTCTGACGCTGTCTTCGGCTCGATTTTCCAAGCAATCCGTTGTTTCAAACAATTCTTTAGCGAGCGCGTCGTCTGTTTTTAAATCTTCAAGTTCTTGAATCGCTTTTTGGGACACCTCATAATTAATTTTTCCATTATCTTTAAGCGAGAAGATTTTTTTTTCAAAATATTCTGCATTATTAAAAAATTTTCGAATTAATTGACATTTCTCGTTTTCGTTTAAGTGTTCTGGCATTTCCAAAAGTTGTGGTATTCGTCCTCTTAGTTTTCTTTCATGTTCGCTTATTTTACTTTGATATGCTTCATCTGCTAAAATTTCCATAACTTGAGCAAGCTGGGTATATTTTTTTGAAATATATTGATATTCATGGATATTTTTTTCATTCAACAATAAAAGATTTGATTCTATGACTTGTAAGACTGGGTAAAATTCTGGGCTATTGGCATGAAAAAAGACAGAATCTACTGCCAATCGTTTAAAAATATCTTTAAAAATTTTCATTTTTTTGTTCATGTCAAAAGCATGTAAAACACTTAATGAATTTTTTTCTTTACTAAAATTGTTTTCAAGCACCACTTTATAGGCCACAGACAGTGCTGCCATACTAAAAAGAGCGGTTTTACTACTAATTTCTCTCTGATCTCGCAAGCATTATAAGCTGTTCTATGCAACGCAAGAAGATTGTTGATATGTTTTATAATTTCAACAGATTCCTTGTCATTTTTCGAATCAATTTTAATCTTACCCATGACTATTTTTTGCAATAAGTCTTCAAGCATTATTTTTGATGCTTGATGTAGATTATTGTCTTGATGCTTTTTTATTTTTTCAATTTCTTTACCGAGATCTACATGAGATAATACAGAAATATTGCAAAAATCTAATGGCAATACAGCCGATGTAGAACCCGACACTGTTTCGCTATACTTAAATTCAGCTGCAAATTTGTCAATATAAGGTATGGCCTGATGATCGGGTTTTATTTCAAACAGAACGTTTTTTTTATTTTCCTGATATATGCGTGCTTGTCCTTCTATATTATACTGCTCTACAAACGCGATATCTTTCATCACTTTTTTAGAGCTCTTCTCCAAATCTTCTAACGGAATAACATGAGTTGTTTTTAATTTAACCAAAAAACGTGCAAAATTTCTAAGGCTGTACTCTACTTGCTTTAATTCATCTGCTGTGGGAAACTCACTTTTTGATATTTTATGACGTATTTGTTTTAAGTAATATTCATTTGTGCATGCTTTGATTAAATATTTATAGGCACTAAACTGTTCGCCAAAAACCCATCTTTCTAGTGGAGAAAATATCTTGGCTGTACAGCTCCCGCTACGCTGAGGCGTCACAAAAGGAAAATTGGTTTCTTTTTCTGAAAATTTTTCAAATGCGTAATATAGTGCCTTTTTATTGAAATTATCACCATCAACACCTCGAACAAAAAGTTCTGCTTCTTGGGCTACCACACTATTTGAAATGCACTCAATAACATCTGTTTGATTGAGCTCTTCAAAAACACGTACGGGACAATATTTTTCTTTATTACCAACGGTTTTATGTGCATGATATTCTAAACCATCACCTGTATTAAAAATAATGACTCTATATTTTTTATTTGGCATTTTTTCAATGCCTAACAACATCGCATGACCCGATTTTTCATTGTGGCTACGCCATCCCAAAGGTAATAAGATTTTATCTGTTGAATCTGTATCCATTAATGCAACTATTTTTTCTGCATAACTTCGCTTGCACGATTGTATGGTTCCACGGTCGTAGTCTCGATTAAGGTTACAAAATTCACCTTGACTTTGGACAATAATCTCTCCAACTTTTTTATAACTATCTAACAAATGGTGAAACGATTTTATTTTTTCATTATCTAAGAATGCGATATCTCTATTAGCAAAAATAGAAAACAATATTTTTAGGTGCTTAACTACAGGCCACATGTTCTTTTGACCTTGCAAATCCGAACCAGATAATTCAGCATCATTTTGAAGTTGTGCAAATAATCGTACACTTATTTGCAAGGCTTCTAATGAAGTCAAAATCTGAAGCACATCCTCTATTGGCCCTTTAGACAATAGATTTTCAAATACCGCAAATTCCTGATTATTTTTTTGGGAACGTTTCAAAGCAATATCAATCAAGTCGGCAAGTGTTTTTGAATCGAACATTAACCCTTTTTTAATCATTGCATCTACAATATTATTTTTATCTTGAGGAGATATCTTGTCTGATTTTACAACTAAATTCAGTAAGTGTGTTTTTTCAGGTTCTTGTTCTAAAAAACCTCCTTCAAGAAATTCGAGCACTACGGCTGCGTCACCCCTGTCTATCATATCTGTCAAGGTGAACAATGGTGCCTCAAGGTATTCTCGGGCAATATCCAAAATCCATTGCGGATTTCTGGGGAGAGGTTTCTCAGGACTAGGCTCTATAGAATGCGCGCGCTTAGGATTTTGAGGCGCTCGTATTTTCTCATACAGTTTTATAAAAATGGCTTTGTCAATACGAATACCTTTGCCTTTGGCAATATTCAATAAGGACTTTAAGGTATCTGGCTTTTCACCTTCTAAATCATGCGCTGCACACATAACAAAAGCAACGGATAAGATCCAAGATTGTGCTGTATTATCTCTGCCATTCAAACTACTCGAAATGGTATCAACGAATTCTTTTGAAAACTTTTTAAAGTCTTGAGGTTTTTTCTCAGGAAAAATCAATACATTTTCTAATATGCACCCTACTAATTTACTGATCTCCGGATATTTTTTTATTTTTAAATTTTGTAACATGCTAATAATAAAATCAGCAGGCTTATTAGAAAGGCAATATTGAATCAATGTAATTGCAGCGTCATTATCTAAGCCTTCTAGTACTGATACGTTTTGTAAGAAAAAATTCAACATGTCATATTTGTTTTTATCTTGAAGTAATGCATCCTCATCTCTAGAATCAGTTTTTCTGTAACAGCTTTCCAAGCCTAGCACACAAAAATTAGAAAAATGCTCAGGCTTACTGTCGAGAAATACTTTTATATCATCCATTGTTTTATTATTTTTTATGAAGTAGCACCAAACCAAGATAGAAAGGTTGCTCTTCGGTTTCAGAAGCATTATATCTTTTCTGGAAAAAAATAGTATGCGCCGCTTTAGATCTTCTTCATGTTCTTTTCGCTCTGGATTACTTGTGCGCTCTAATGTTGCTAAAAGTTCTTTTATAGCGCTTTCTGTACATTTAGCTCTTATACCCGGTTCTTCTTTTTTAAGTTTTTTATCGCTACCAGAATACATAACTATTTAATCTCCAAAAAATCTAGTGAATACAGGAAAATTAAGATAACATACCCTTAAATGCTTCAAGACCTGTCTCTTCTACCGTTTTTTTTCTTCGAGACCCGCTTTCATTTCAACTTTAACCTTATCTTTATGCTCCATTGTCTTATCCCCTATCTTTTTAGGACATACTTTAACACCAGTATAGCTCTAATTTGATTTTTTATATTTCAAAAATGGCACGACTCGAATCTTATAATATTCTACATGAAATTGATTTTTTTTTATTTCCCCGTTTTTGTTCTTCTCTCGGTTGCGGCTGCTGTGTTCGTGCCCACCCTAGATAAGCTTCCTCCCTTTCTCGCTGCCGTCGTGCTATAATTGCAGCCCGGAGTGCATCCGCACGCGCTCTCTCCTCGCGTTTTTTTTCGTCATCAGCAGTCGACATGTTTGGAAATTCCTTCTCGCAATAATGACACTCCCTCGTTCCTAAAGTACTTGTATTTTTTTATTCCAGTCAACTCACTCTGTTTAAAATTATTTTTTATTCTCATAGCCTTCCTTTTCCAGCAACCGCCTGAGGCGCTTCAGCGCCTCCGTTTGGATCTGTCGTACGCGTTCGCGGGTTATACCCACTTCAACACCAACCGCTTCTAAAGTAGCAGGTTCATGTCCTAGTAGCCCAAATCGCCTGACAATCACATCTTTATATTTCTGCGGCAATTGTTTTAACCAGGAAACAATATAATTCTTCAGTCTTTGTTTTTCCAGCTGATCTATCGGGTCTTCAGCAGATTCATCCGGCAGAGTCTCAATAAAATCGTGGTCAAAATCCATTGCTTTTGATATGTCAGCAGATTGCCGCCCTTCAAACAATAAAAACATCTCGCTAATATTTTCTGATGAACGATCCATTTCCTTGGCAATTTCTTCTTGAGTTGGAAAATAACTCTTTTCAGAGGCAAATTCTTTTACAACCTTAAAGCAACTGTTAATATCTTTTATGATATGTATCGGTAACCGTACCATACGTGCTTGATTCATGACAGCGCGATCAATAGCCTGGCGGATCCACCAAGTTGCGTAAGTTGAAAAACGAAACCCACGTTCCGGATCAAATTTTTCAACCGCATGAATTAAGCCTAAATTTCCTTCTTCAATTAAATCGGAAAATGAGACCCCACGATGTCGATAGCGATGCGCAATTTTTACAACTAAACGTAAATTAGCTTCTATCATCTTTTTTCGTGCTATCGTGTCGCCCGCTTGTAATTTTCGTGCTAAAGATTTTTCTTCCTCGGCAAATAACAAGGATTTCGATGCAATTTCATACAGATAAATTTGTGTAACATCGCGTATTGTACTTACTAATCGTGTATTATTATCACCCATTAAACACCTCGTATTGCTCATATGTCTCAGAAAATCATCCTACTTGGCTATTAGACACTCGGATTTTAAGAAAATTACAGGGTGTATTTACAAGAAAGCATTTTTATACTAAAACGCTGTTAGCTCGGTTGGTAATTCGTAATTTTAAGCAATGTTTTTCTAAATAATGGTTCGACCTTAGGTCCACCCCAAAGTATTAGCGCGGCAATTAATAAAAACCGAATGCTTCGACCTGCAAGTGATGCTAAAAGAAACCATCCGAAGTGTAATTGCATCACACCTGCGCCAATGGTGAAAATTTTATAGGGTATAAAAGGTGTTACACACCCAAACAAAATAGCCCAAAAACCCCATTCCTGAAACCATTGAGCGGCCAATTGATAATATTCGCTATAGCCCATCATATTAATAAAAGGATTAACGATAGCATCAAAGGCAAAAAGACCGAGACCATAACCCAGGATGCCCCCAAAAAACGACGACACAATCACAATTCCCGCAAGTTGAAAAGCACGTTTTGGTTCAGCAATACCCATAGGCAAAATCATAAATAAGGGCGAAATCGGAAACAACGATGCGTCTATAAAACTAACAAACGCTAAATACCGCGTCGCTTTGGGGTGTGCGGACCAGCGCAATATTTTATCGTACCAAGACACTAAAAATCGAAAATGCATTTTATACTCTCTATCTTGCCGGCTCCACCACCAAACAAAAAGTCTCATTCTTTTTAATCATACCCAATTCTG
Organism: Gammaproteobacteria bacterium; assembly: GCA_035443705.1. GTDB lineage: Bacteria > Pseudomonadota > Gammaproteobacteria > UBA6186 > Azoamicaceae > CADEGZ01. The sequence continues at coordinate 6,231 of DAORSV010000029.1, read as the reverse complement.
CACGTGCACGCTCTTCCAAAGCCTCTGGGCGTAGCTTCAAAAATTTGAGTTCTGCATCTAATGTTTGATTTCTTCTAGTTAATTCTACTATTCCCTTTTGTTCGCTCACAATTGCCTTTCGTAGTCTATAGACATCCAACAAACTACTTTCTCCTCCCCACAGTCGATATTGGAGAACAATAAACATAAGACATAAAACCAGTGCCAGCCCTTTTTTCACCCAACTAGTCTCCAGTCTGTCTCTCCTCTCCCGTTTTACGGGAGAGGGTGCCCGAAGGGCGGGTGAGGGTCGTGCGGGTCAGAAGACGCTCAAAAGGCGCATACCCTGCATATTGCGCGCTATTGCCCAATGCTTCTTCAATACGCAGCAGCTGATTATATTTAGCAACCCTATCTGTACGCGACAAAGAACCCGCTTTAATTTGACTCGCATTCGAAGCAACGGCAAGATCTGCAATTAACGTATCTTCGGTTTCACCTGAACGATGTGAAATAATCGTTGAAAAATGCGCCTCTTGTGCCATTTGAATCGCATGGAACGTTTCGGTTAATGTGCCAATTTGGTTTGGCTTAATCAGAATGGCATTGGCAATTTGTTCTTGGATTCCCCGAATCAGCATTTTCGTATTCGTCACAAAAAGATCATCTCCGACTAATTGAATGCGTTTACCCAAAGCTTCTGTTAAGCATTTCCAACCTTGCCAATCTTCTTCTGCCATCCCATCTTCCAAAGATAAAATAGGATATTGATTGACCCATTTCACTAAATGAGAAACCCATTCTTCAGAACTAAAATTTTTATTGTCTCCGGCTAAATGATATTTGCCCTCGCTATAAAATTCACTACTGGCCAAATCAAGAGCCAGAAAAATCTCTTTTCCAGGGGTAAAACCGGCTATTTGTATCGCTTCTAATATCAATTCCATGGCTGCTTCGTTAGAAGATAAATGTGGCGCAAAACCGCCTTCATCTCCAACACTTGTGCTTAAGCCTTTTTGTTTTAACAAACTTTTTAATGCTTGAAATATTTCAACCCCATAACGAATGGCTTCTTTAAAACTCGGCGCACCCACAGGCAGAATCATATATTCTTGTATATCAATATTATTATCCGCATGTGCCCCACCATTAATCACATTCATTAAAGGAACCGGTAATATTGAATGTTTGATTTCGAGCTGATTTTGGTTTAAATACTGATAAAAAGGCAATTTAACAGCACGGGAAGCCGCACGCGCTGCTGCAACAGAAACGGCCATCAGTGCATTTGCGCCCAAGCGACTCTTGTTCGGTGTGTCATCCAAACGGATTAAAATATCATCTATCCCTTTTTGATGACGAACGTCATGATTTAATAATGCCGTTTTAATTTCGGTGTGAACATGATGTATCGCTTTTAACACGCCTTTTCCACTATATCGCGCTTCTTTGTCTCTTAATTCTACCGCTTCGTGCATGCCTGTAGAAGCACCCGAAGGCGCACTGGCACGCCCTATAATGCCGGATTCTAATACGACATCGACCTCTATTGTGGGCGTGCCTCTGGAGTCTAAAATCTCTCTTGCTTTAAGATCTTTAATCTCTGCCATCTTTCACCACCTTGTCTATTTGCATTAAGGTCTTGAGTAATTGCTCCATTTTATCCAATGGCCATGAATTTGGACCGTCACTGAGAGCCTTATCTGGATCAGGGTGTGTTTCCATAAAAATCCCAGCAACCCCAACGGCAATCGCTGCGCGAGCCAAGACCGGTACAAACTCTCGCTGTCCACCCGAAGCTTTGCCTTGCCCACCCGGCAACTGAATAGAATGCGTCACATCAAACACAACAGGACAACCTGTTTCTCTTAGAATAGCCAATGAACGCATATCCGACACTAAATTATTGTATCCAAAGCTAACCCCGCGCTCGCACACCATAATCTGATTATTCCCAACACTCTGTGCTTTAGAGACCACATTTTTCATATCCCAAGGCGCCAAAAATTGACCCTTTTTAATATTCACGGGCAAACCGCATCGTGCGACATTCTGAATAAAATTTGTTTGGCGACATAAAAACGCCGGTGTTTGCAAAACATCCACAACAGATGAAACTTCGGATAAAGGCGTATCTTCATGCACATCAGTTAAGACTGCTACACCAATGCTTTTTTTAACCAATTCTAAAATGCGTAAACCTTCTTCTATACCCAATCCCCGAAAAGATTCATCTGAAGTACGATTGGCTTTGTCAAATGAAGATTTATAGATAAAATGAATGCCTAAGCGATCTGCCATTTCTTTTAAAAAACCCGCTGTGTCTAGCGCTAACGCTTCGCTTTCTATCACACAAGGACCTGCGATTAAAAAGAAGGGTTTTTTATTTCCAACTGGCATGCCACACAATTGCATTATAGATGTGGTCATGATTTATTTCCTCCTTTGGCATTTTCTATCGCTGCTTTAATAAACTTCGTAAATAAAGGATGACTATCACGCGGCGTAGAATGAAATTCAGGATGAAACTGGCAAGCCACAAACCACGGGTGATTGGGAATTTCTATCATTTCAACCAAATTGCCGTCCATTGTCCGTCCCGAAACTTTTAAACCCGCTTTTTCGAGTAGCGGTAACAAATGATTATTAACCTCATAACGATGTCGATGGCGTTCTTGAATAACACTTTTTCCATAAATTTTTTCAGACAAGCTACCAGAAATCAATTGGCATTTTTGTGCTCCTAACCGCATGGTTCCACCCAAGTCGCTGGCTTCGGTGCGTGTTTCCTGAATCCCACTTTCTGTTAAAAAAGAGGTCACCAAAGCAACCACCGGAAAAAGCGTGTCTGGATCAAATTCAGTACTGTTTGCTGCAGGCATATTGGCTTGATGACGCGCAAATTCAATCACCGCAATTTGCATACCCAGACAAATACCCAAATAGGGGATATGATTTTCTCGTGCAAATTGTGCCGTTTTGATTTTACCTTCAATACCGCGCGACCCAAATCCACCCGGCACTAAAATCGCATGCGCTCCTCGCAAACATGCCACACCGTGTTGTTCAATCTGTTCAGCATCGATAAATTCAATGTTAACATGTGTTTCAGTTTGTATGCCTGCATGGATCAATGCCTCATTTAGAGATTTATAAGCATCGGCGTAATTAACGTATTTACCAACCAAAAGTAACTTAATCGATTTTTTAGGATTTTTTTGATGTAATACAACTTTCTCCCATTCTTCGAGATTAGCAGGTTTTGCTAACAACTTTAATTTTTCTAAAACAATATCATCTAATTTTTGTTCGTGTAATACCATGGGAATTTCATAGATAGAGGGCATATCCATGGATGTAATAACTGCATTCTCTTCAACATTGGTAAAAAGTGCTATCTTTTTTCTATCCGAATCTCGAAGTTTTTCAGGGCTTCGACAAATCAAGATATCCGGTTGAATACCAATCGAGCGTAATTCTTTAACGGAATGTTGAGTAGGCTTTGTCTTAATTTCACCCGCAGTGGGAATATAAGGCACCAATGTTAAATGTATAAACAGAGTTCTATCGACACCTAATTCCATTCTTAATTGACGAATTGCTTCCAAAAAAGGTAAGGATTCGATATCTCCTACTGTTCCACCGATTTCAACCAAAACAATGTCAAAAGCGTCGACATCTTGAACAATATTACGCTTAATTTCGTCTGTAATATGTGGAATGACTTGAACTGTTGCGCCTAAATATTCACCTCTACGCTCACGTGCAATCACCTCTGCGTAAATACGGCCCGTAGTAAAATTATTGCTTTTTGACATGGTGGTACGCACAAAACGCTCGTAATATCCCAGATCTAGATCCGTCTCCGCACCATCTTCGGTTACAAAAACCTCACCATGCTGAAATGGACTCATGGTGCCAGGATCAACATTGATATAGGGATCAAATTTCAACAGGCTCACCTTAAGACCTCTCGATTCTAAGATTGCCGCTAATGATGCGATTGCTATCCCTTTGCCTAACGAAGAAACAACGCCACCCGTCACAAATACATATCGTGTCATCATTGTCCTTATTTCCATCGTGGTAAGATTTTGCTTAAAAAGTTTAATAATAGACGGAGTTAAATTTTATCAGATCGCAACTAAAAGTTCAAACGCACAGAAACTGTTTGCTGGCTAACTTTAAGCTCATCTTTGTGTCTACTAATCTCATACAGACCAATTTTCAATCTTGGCTTAGCACCCGGCTTAGCCATCAAGACCTCGCGATCGATGCGTTCCATGTGAGAACGACTGGGTAAGGCATGCCCTAAACGTTGAAGCCAATAACGAATGGCTCCTCGCCGGCGAATACTATCGAGCGCCAAAAGACGAGACACCGAAAGTGCGTCTGCTGCCAACCCTTTTATCGTTTCCAAATCTTGCGCTGCAATGCTTTCACCCACTACAGCCGCTTCAAAACAGAGCTCGCCCGCACGATTTGTAGAACGAACAGCATGCGGCCATCTCGCATTTAATAGCGGCATTACTTCGTTTCTCAGAAAATTTCTATCAAACCGTATATCTGTATTACTGTCATCTTCGATCCAATTTAATTTTCTATGTTTAGCATATTCTACAATCGCGTCGAAAGAGACTGCTAACAATGGCCTAATTAATTCGCCTTTTCCTAAGCTTGTTTTTTCTCGGATCCCACCTAATCCCAATGGACCGCTACCTCTAAATAACCGAAGTAAAATTGTTTCTGCTTGATCTGCTGCATGATGTGCGAGTAACAAAACTTGGTTTTGATCTAAAAATTGCTCAAAGGCAGAAAACCGTGCTTCTCTTGCAACCGCCTCCGGACTTTGCCCACCCCTCACCTTGCCATCAACATAAAGTACTTTGAATGGCACTGCATACTGCAAACAAACACTTTCGCAATGTTGTACCCAAGCATCTGCAAAACGACTAATTCCATGATGAATGTGTAATGCGCCGAGTTGAATGTCGGTAGGATTGAAGTTATTGTGCACAGAGCCAGCGCGTAAAGCCCTCACCAAAAGATCTAATAAGACATGTGAATCCCGTCCGCCACTAAAAGCAACCCACAACACTTTGGCATTTGTTAATTTTTGAATATTCTGTAAAGTTAATTCGGGTGTTAGTACTAAATCCCCATTGCCATCCATCTTTGATACCGCTTTTTAAGTAATTTATCGATCGAAAGGTTTTTAAATGCATGTAAATTTTGCACCAGAGATATTTTTAAATTTGCTGCGGTTTCATCAAAATTTCGATGTGCACCCCCTAAAGGCTCTGAAACAATTTCGTCGATTAAACCCAGTTTTAAAAGTTTAGACGCTGTAATACCCATCACTTCAGCTGCCTCGGAAGCTTTAGAAGCGCTTTTCCACAAAATAGTCGCGCATCCTTCTGGCGAAATCGTTGCATAATACGCATATTCTAACATTAAGGTTTTATCACCAACGCCAATACCGAGCGCACCACCCGAACACCCTTCGCCAATCACGACGCATAAAATAGGCACTTCTAATTGCGAAAAGACAAGAAGGTTACGAGCAATTGCTTCGCTTTGACCTCTCGCCTCTGCACCAACACCCGGGTAAGCACCCGGAGTATCAATAAACGTAATGATAGGAATCTGAAATTTTGCAGCCAATTTAGCAGCACGTAATGCTTTACGATAACCTTCGGGGTGTGGCATACCAAAATGTCGCGCTATTTTTTCTTTGGTATCACGCCCCTTTTGCTGTCCAATAATCATCACCGGCTCGCCATCTAAACGCGCAAGCCCCATCACCAAAGCCTTGTCGTCTGCATAAGCGCGATCGCCATGTAGCTCTTCAAAATCCGTAAAAATACGAGAAATGTAATCTAAGGTAAAAGGCCGTTGCGGGTGACGCGCAAGTTGTACAACCTGCCATGCAGTTAAAGCGCGAAAGATGGATTCAGTCAATTCCCGGCTTTTATCTGCCAGACGACTAATTTCTTCTTGAATATTGATAACACTATCTGTACCAACCAGCCGAAGTTCTTCTATCTTCGCTTCTAGCTCTGCAATAGGTCGTTCAAATTCTAAATAATTTGTGCTTAAACTCATTTGACGTGTTCCCCCTAAGACACCTTAAGGTTACCGAAAAATGATAACTTAGACAAATATCAAAAAATAAGTTATTTGAATGCCTTTTTAATGCCTAATATCAACAGTTGCAATACCCGGCAAATGCTTTAGGGCGTCAACCAACGT
>DAORSV010000028.1:0-18443 GCA_035443705.1 Gammaproteobacteria bacterium | reverse complement strand
GACCTACTGATTACGAATCAGTTGCTCTACCAACTGAGCTACCCCGGCAATAAGAACGCATAAAGGGCGATTATAAAGCACCCAAGCTTAGAAATCTATTGTCTTAAAACCACTGTCACTGGCTAGAATTTCAACACTTACGCTAAATTTTTACAGTTTATCCGTGCTTTATCGGATTGTCAGCAGGTTTTGTATCATGAAAAATGCCTCAACATTTTTAGTTTTTGGATTAAGGGGCAAATATGAAATCAACGAACCTAAAAAACGCAAAGCACGCAACACACGCACAACAACAAGGTTTTTCCTTAATAGAACTCATGGTTGTGATTGTTATTATCGGTATTTTAGGCAGTGTTGCTATTCCAACCTATAAAGATTATGTCGTACGCGCAAAAGTGACAGAGTTTTTTACACTCGCACAGCCCATAAAATTGGCCGTCACAGAAGCGTTAATGTCTGGTAAATCACCTGCCAATATTACGACGGAGACACTGGGCTTAGGCGAATACGAGCCCACAGGAAACGTCAGAAATATCACGGTTGCAAACGCCATTATTAGCGTTACGGGCAATACCGAAACTTTAGGTCTGGCAGCCGAGCAGGTTTTTACGGTTGATCTCACACCTACAACAACACCCCAAGGTCTGATTAATTGGAGCTGCACAACGGCAGCCGCAACCCAAAAATATGTTCCTGCAAACTGCCGAGACTAAGCTATTCGTTTGTTATGTTGTCCTCAGAGTGCTTGGTGGCAGACACATCTTCGCTGCTGCTGGAACTTGTCTTAAGATTAAAGGATTTCCTAAATTCGGGCGTCACTCTTGGAAGACCACTTGAATTGCGCGGAGAAGTTTCTTCTAAAACATTGCGCATTCTGCTTTCCTGTGCTTCTTCTTCGGCAGGTGTAGAAGGCGTGGCATATTTACTGCATCCACTGATAGCAACACAGAGTAGTCCTAAAATTAAATAACGCATGGTTTATAATATCCTCACTTTCAGAATGTCCGTTACAACGTGCAACAATACCTCAATCACAATCAACCATATGATCGTCCATTCCAGACGAGAAGAATGCTGGTGATTCAGTTCTGCTGCCAACATATCAAACAACTCCTGCACAATACGCAGGCGCTGGTTTAAAACATTTACACGACGCTCGCGATCTAAATAATGTGCAACAAGTGCATAATAAGATTCGAGATCAGAATGCTCCCAAAAAAACTCCGGTGTATCTAAGAGTTCTTGATGTAAATTAATAGAACTTCTATCAATAAATAATCGCCCCATCATTCGACGAATATCCTGACGAGATAGCTTAATACTGCCCTGTGTTGCGAGCAGTTCTGGCAATTCTTTCGTTAAATGAATAGTCTTTTGAATCGTTTGTTCAAACACACTCAATTTTACCGACTGTGCTAATCCATGCGAAAATGCGAGTTTAGTTAAACTATCGTGATTGGGTAAAACAATTTCATCATCTTCAATTTTAGCCTGTTCCCCATAGATATAATAAAAAACATCTTCTTCAAGCAAATCGATACGTTGTTGCTCAAAGGGTCTAATCTCTTCCAAAATCTGTTGTTCTTGATCTTCCGATAATCCCCAGCAGACTAACGCGCCAAATGGAAAGAAAAAAACATCACCACCCTTCTCTTCGCTTTCTACTTTATCTGCTGTCTGTTGCTTAAAGGGGATGTGCGTGTGCAAGACTTCCCGGATCCGAGTGGCACGGTAAGTTGACTTAAGATAAGCAGCCAACTTATTTATATTAAACCCTGTTGACGTGCAATATGCAACAACACGCATAAACCAGCCCTGTTTCCCTATTGAATGTGATACAATCCTAGCACAGTTATTAGTCTTCAGATACTTTTTAAATACCTAACTTAAGTGAGTACGTCAATGGCACAATATATTTTTTCGATGCACCGTGTGGGTAAGGTTGTAGCCCCTAATCGCAAAATTTTAGAAAATATTTCTCTGTCCTTTTTTCATGGCGCCAAAATCGGTATCCTAGGTTTAAATGGTTCGGGTAAATCAACCCTTCTGCGCATTATGGCAGGTATTGAAAAAGAGATTCTCGGAGAAGCAACACCACAAAAAGGCATAAAAATTGGTTATTTACATCAAGAGCCGCCTTTAGACAATACCAAAGATGTTCGAGGCAATGTTGAAGAAGGTGTCAAAGAAATCAAAGCCCTGCTCGATCGTTTCAATGAAATCAGCTTAAAATTTGCAGACCCCATGAGCGATGACGAAATGAATACGCTACTGCATGAACAAGGTGAATTACAAAATAAAATTGACGCAGCGCATGGTTGGGAGCTCGATAGAACACTCGAAATTGCAGCAGAAGCTTTACGCTTGCCACCTTGGAATGCCAATGTTGCGCAATTATCGGGTGGTGAACGCAGACGCGTCGCGCTATGTCAATTATTATTATCTACACCCGATTTACTGTTACTAGATGAACCAACAAACCATTTAGATGCAGAAAGCGTTGCTTGGCTAGAGCGGTATTTACATGATTTTACGGGCACTGTGGTTGCGGTTACCCACGATCGGTATTTCTTAGACAATGTTGCAGGCTGGATCCTCGAACTCGATCGCGGACAAGGTATCCCCTTCGAAGGAAACTATTCATCTTGGCTTGATCAAAAAGACAAGCGTCTAAAAATGGAAGAACGACAAGAATCTGCCTTTCAACGAACCATTAAAGCAGAATTAGAATGGGTGCGATCAAACCCTAAGGGACGTCATGCCAAAAGTAAAGCACGCCTTGCACGATTTGAAGAATTAAATTCTAAAGAATTCCAAAAACGTGCAGAAACTACTGAGCTTTATATTCCACCCGGACCACGTCTTGGCGATCTGGTCATCGAAGTCAATAATGTTTCTAAAGGTTTTAATGACAAACTCTTATTTGAGAATTTAAATATACAGATCCCAAAAGGCGCTATTGTTGGGATTATCGGACCCAACGGCGCGGGAAAATCAACTTTCTTTAAACTCTTAACAGGTCAAGAAAAACCCGATGCAGGATCAATCCGATTTGGCGAAACGGTTCAATTAGCCTACGTTGATCAATCGCGCGATGCTTTAAATGCAGAAAAAACCGTTTGGGAAGAAATCTCCGATGGCCAAGATATTATGATGGTTGGCCAAACTGAAATGCCTTCGCGTGCTTATGTAGGCCGCTTTAATTTTAAAGGTTCTGATCAACAAAAGCGCGTGGGTGATCTCTCCGGCGGCGAACGTAATCGCGTTCATCTCTCCAAATTGCTAAAAAGTGGCGGCAATGTTTTATTATTAGATGAGCCTACAAATGATTTAGATGTTGAAACACTGCGCGCGCTTGAAGAAGCCTTATTAGCATTTCCCGGATGTGCGCTGGTTATTTCACATGATCGCTGGTTTCTAGATAGAATTGCCACACATATCTTAGCCTTTGAAGATGAAGGGCGTGTGTCTTGGTTTGAGGGCAACTATACGGATTACGAACAAGACCGACAATTGCGATTGGGTTCAGACGCACTGACACCGCATCGCATTAAATATAAGAAATTGAAAACGGTCGTATGACGTTCTATATTATATAGCTTCTGAAAGCCGTTTAACTGCCATAATTTCCATGCCTGCAATGGGTGTCTTGGGTGCATTGCCATACGGAATAATTGCGCGTTTAAATCCGTGCTTAAAGGCTTCTTTTAATCGCTCTTGCCCGCTTTGCACTGGTCGGATTTCACCCGATAAACCCACTTCGCCAAATACGATCAAATCATTTGGCAAGGGTCTATTTTTAAGGCTGGAAACAACAGCCAATAACATTGCAAGATCAGAGGCTGTTTCGGTAACACGCACACCACCCACAATATTAACAAATACATCTTGATTATACGTCACGATACCACAATGCCTGTGCAATACTGCTAATGCCAATGCCAAACGATTTTGTTCCAAACCAACAGTTACACGACGAGGATTGGCTAAATGGGTTTCATCTACTAACGCTTGCACTTCAACCAACAGTGGACGCGTGCCTTCCTGGGTTACCATCACAACACTACCCGCAACTGATTCATTATAACGCGATAAAAAAATAGCCGAGGGATTATTGACTTCTTTTAAACCCCGATCGGTCATGGCAAAAATACCGAGCTCATTAACAGCGCCAAAACGATTTTTAACCGCACGGATCACGCGAAAACGGCTGTCGCTATCGCCTTCAAAATACAACACGGTATCGACCATATGTTCTAGTACGCGAGGCCCCGCTAATGTACCTTCTTTGGTAACATGTCCAACGAGAAACAACGCGGTTCCAGTTTGTTTCGCATATCGTACCAATTGCGCAGCACTCTCGCGTACTTGGCCTACCGAACCCGGTGCGGATTGTAATAACTCGGTATAGAGTGTTTGCACAGAATCAATAACTAACATCTGCGGCTTTTCGCGTAGTGCAATTTCTAAAATGCGTTCAACTTGTGTCTCTGCCAACAGCTGTAAACCAAAATCACCAACACCCAATCTTTCTGCGCGCAATTTGATCTGTTGTAATGATTCTTCGCCTGTTACATATAATGCTCTATGCTGTTTACCCAAATGCGCTAACATTTGTAATAGAACAGTCGACTTCCCAATACCTGGATCTCCGCCAATTAAGATTGCAGAACCTGAAACTAAGCCGCCCCCTAAAACACGATCTAACTCAGATAGCCCCGAAGAAATGCGGTTCTCGTGTTGCGTTGGCACTGCCGCTAATTCAATCACCTGGGTTTCTTCTAAGCCCGCATAGCCTTTAAAACGAGGGTTTTGATTTGTAGAAGACGGTTTGGCTGTCATAGCGACTTCTGTTAAGCTATTCCAAGCCTCGCAATCACCACATTGACCGCTCCACTTGGGACTAAGCGCACCACATTCCGTACAGGTATAAGACACTTTTAATTTTTGCATTCCCCATTGTATCAACTTTTAAGGGATTTATGGCGATAAAAAAGGTAATGGCAATTTGCTTTAAGCCGATGAGGGAGATCAGAGATAACGTCCGGCTCTATCTCAACAAGGAAGGAAAACGGGTATTCCTCTCCCCCATCATGCGACCACGATTGGTTTATTCTAAACCAAAACCTTAACGATTGGTCAGTTCTGTTTCTTGGTCTATCTTTTTCTCAGCAGGCGTTTCTGTTGTAGTCATGTGTTTTGCACGATGCTTGCGATGGTGCTTCTTAGCACGGTGTTTTTTATGACCTTTGCTCTTATGCTTTGCAGGCGCCTGTGCAGGGGACTGTGCGGGCTCCACTGTTTGCTGTGTTTGCTCGGCTTTTGGTTCAGTTTTTTGTTCCGCTGCTCCAAAAGCAACAGGACAGGCTATCAAAGAACCTACCACCAACCCACTGATCAATAAATTTTTCATAGTCAACTCTCCTTGTCTAAATTAAAAAAAACTTACAAACACATAAAGTTAAAAGTAGCTCAAAAAAAATATTCCTTCAACTCCATAACGTTAAACGCAAGTTAAACGGCCGTACAATGACCCACAAGCCGGTTTGTAAGATTCGTCAGGCGTTTGGTCGACCGTAAGGTTCTAACGGCCATACCCACTGCCTTTAATTGACCTATAATCACAACCAAAGACTTCCCTCTCGTTAAACCTGTATACAATAAATTTCTTTGCAGTAGCATATAATGTTGTGTCGCAATGGGGATTACAACAGCAGGGTATTCTGATCCCTGTGCTTTATGAATGGTTGTCGCATAAGCCAGAGAAAGTTCATCAACTTCATCAAATTCGTAATCAACCAAACGTCCTTCAAATAAAACCGTGATTAAACTGGTTTCTAGATTGATAGCGGTAATAAATCCAATATCTCCATTAAATACTTCTTTATTGTAATTATTAATTGTTTGAATAACCTTATCGCCTTCAGCATAGGAAGATCCAAAGCGTGTAATGGCATTTTTTCCATTTGGATTAAGACGTTTCTGCAAATCAATATTCAATGCTCTTGCACCCAAACCACCACGATTCATCGGAACCAATACTTGAATATGACGAATCGGATCAAAACCAAAACGTAGAGGAATACGCTCGGTCACCACTTGCATTAATTTTTCGTGAATCAGTTCTGGCGTGTCGGCGGGGATCAAATAAAAATCTGTTAATTCCGCAGAAACAGCAGGAATTTCAGGCATATACCCTTGATTCACACGATGGGCATTCACCACAATTTGTGAGGTTTTCGCTTGTCGAAATATTTCAGTTAATCGAACGGTTGGAATTTTTTCTGAATCAATTAAATTCGCTAATACGGCGCCAGGGCCAACCGAAGGTAATTGATCCACATCACCCACTAACAAAAGACCTGCGTGATCGGGAATCGCTTTTAAGAGATGGTTCATCATTGTAATATCCACCATCGACATTTCATCTATCACAACCAGATCTGCTTCCAATGGATTGTGTTCATCTCGTCTAAATCCATGTCCTTGTGGATCAAACTCTAACATTCTATGCAAAGTTTTGGCTTCTAGCCCTGTAGAATCGCTCAACCGTTTTGCAGCTCTGCCCGTCGGCGCACCTAATAATACTTTATTCGTTTTGGCACAAATGATTTTTAAAATGCTGTTCACTAAGGTGGTTTTACCCACCCCCGGCCCTCCTGTAATAATCACAATTTTATTTTGCAATGCCATATGAATAGCCTCTTTTTGTGTAATTGAAAGTTCTAAACCTGTTTTACCTTCAACCCACGGAATGGCTTTTTCAATATCGATTGCTTTCATCCAGGCAGTTTTATAAAGTGATAATCGCTTTAAGTTTTGAACGACGTTGACTTCAGATCTGTAAAAGGCGGCTAAAAATATAAGAACATCATCTTCTACACTTTCCGAAACCAAACGACCTGCTTTACATTCTGTCTCTATCGCATTTCGAATAATTTCTTCTGGGATTTCTAATAACGCAACCGCACTATCCACAAGTTTATTTAAGATCAATGCACAATGTCCATCATTGCTGCCTTCTTGTAAGACATGACGAACACCAGCTTCAGCACGCACTACCGATTGTCTCGAAATACCTAAACGTTCTGCCAAAACGTCCGCCGTTTTAAAACCAATCCCGCGTATATCTAAGGCTAATCGATAGGGATTTTCTTGTACTTTAGCAATCGATTGTTGTCCATACGTTTTGTAAATTCTAACAGCACGAGCAGTGCCGATCCCATGCGATTGTAAAAAGACAACGATCTCGCGGATCATTTTTTGATCTTGCCAGGATTTTACAACACTGTCTCGACGAGAAATACCTATACCAGACAATTCCATTAAGCGATCAGGGGTGTTTTCAATGATATCAAAAACCTGCATAGCAAATGCTTGGATTAACTGTTTCGCAAAGTGTGGTCCAATACCCTTCACTAAACCCGAGCCTAAATATTTTTCCATACCCTCTAGTGTTGAAGGCAAAACAATGCGTAAATGATCCGCCTTAAATTGCAAACCATACTCACGATTGTTCACCCAAGTTCCACTACAATCAATATATTCACCTGGACCTACCGTGCCAGAGCTGCCAATAACCGTGACTAAATCTCGTTGACCTTTGACCTTTACTTTTAAAACGCAAAAACCCGAATCTTCATTATGAAACGTTACTCGTTCTACCGAACCACTTAAATGTTCTACAGGTGCTTCTGACATCATTTTCCCTTACGGCGGCGTACAATAGTGTTTTTGCATTTTTTGAGCATGGATGAGTTGTTTTTTAAGCGTATTAGATCGTCTAATTTTACAGCCTGTACGTAACTCCGTCTCTATCTGTTTTATTTTTTCACTGGTTTTTTCACAACGCATCAAACGACGTTCGGCTAAAGCCGCAGCTTTTTCGGCTGTTTTTTTTTGACGCGCCTCTAATCGCATCTTTTTTTCTTGCAGAAGCAGCTGTTTTTGCGTTGCTTTTTGTGTGTTATGCAGCTCCCCTTCTTTTTCGAGTACAATATTCGGATCGGTTGGCTTATACACATAAGGCAAAAAATCATCTTCCCCTGAAGCGAGTTCACAGCCCCGATCACGAAATTCAGCGATACCATTTTTATCAACACAACGATAGACTCCGGCCAATACCATATCAAACATTAAAATTCCAAAAATTAAAATCAAAAATTTTAAATGGGAATACTTTTTTCTTGATACCATCACGCCAACCGCCAATCAATCGGCTCTTTTTTCAGGCTTTGTAAATACTGATTTGTTTTAGAAAAATGCTTGCACCCTAAAAAACCTTGATGTGCTGAAAAAGGTGAAGGATGCGTGGTTTTTAAAACACAATGGCGATTTGCATGAATAAATTGCCCCTTTCTTTGTGCATAAGCACCCCACAACAAAAAGACAATCCCCTCCATTGTTTCGTTTAGGATTTCTATAACCCGATCGGTAAATTGTTCCCATCCGTGACCTTGATGCGAAGCAGCGCGACCTTGTTCAACAGTTAATACACTGTTTAATAATAATACGCCTTGCTTCGCCCAGTTGACCAAACAACCGTGTTGCGCTGGTGGAATACCTAAATCCGCTTGCAATTCTTTATAAATATTCACTAAAGAAGGTGGGAGACGTACACCCGGTTGTACCGAGAAACAAAGGCCATGTGCTTGACCTGGACCATGATAGGGATCTTGTCCCAAAATAACCACTTTGACTTGTGCTAAAGGTGTCAATGCAAAGGCATGAAAAACATCACTTGTTTTAGGGTAAATAATCTTCTTTTGATCTTTTTCCTGACGTAAAAACAAACGCAACTGCCGCATATAGGGCTTATCAAACTCTGTGCCCAAAGCGTACCGCCAACTTTCCTCTAACATAGAACACTCTATATAATCCTTACTCATTCGTATATTATCACAATCATGCTTAAGTTAACTCCTCCAAAAACAGAAGCAGAACTCTTATCCCGCTGCTATCAACTTAGCGGCATAACGTTTTCTGCGTTAGCTCAGCGTTACCACCAAAAATTACCGTCCTCTCTTACACAGGCAAAAGGTCTGATTGGACAGCTTATTGAATACGCACTCGGCGCAAGTGCAGGCAACCTGCCTGAACCCGATTTTCCTAATCTAGGCATTGAACTTAAAACAATTCCTATTGATGCCAATGGCCATCCTCGGGAAACGACTTATGTCTGTACCGCACCAATCAACTTAAAAGCAGAAATCGAATCTTGGGAAGATTCTCGAGTTCGAAAAAAGCTCGCTCGCGTTTTATGGGTGCCTGTTGAGGCAGACCCCAAGATTCCTTTACCTGATCGCTGTATTGGCAACGCACAGCTTTGGAGCCCTGATCAGCACACCGAAACCACCTTACGCCAAGACTGGAGCGAGCTCACTCACATGTTACACCTGGGTCAAATAGATAATCTATCCGCTAAAATAGGGACGTATTTACAAATTCGACCCAAAGCCGCTCATAGTCGCATTTTAAATCCGGGTATTAATGAACACGGGGAAGAAATCTTGATAAATCCTAAGGGTTTTTATTTAAGAACCTCGTTAACACAAAAAATATTACAGTATTGTTATTGCAAGGCTTAAGCACACAAAAAGGCTAAAAATTAGTTTGAAAACTTTATTATTTTTTTATTTACCCTCGCAATATTGGCAAAAACCATAAAAGTCGTCATACTGGGTTCTTTTTTTAGTTTTAAGCAAGTGGAATTACAATATGCCAATCGAAACAAATACAAAAAACCTAAAGCCTGCTGCTGGCAACGCCAGCGAAACCAAGATTGTGATTACAACAGGTCTTGCCTTATTTGCGATGTTCTTTGGTGCAGGCAATATCCTATTTCCCCTGTACTTAGGCGCTAACGCGGGACAAAACATTGGCGTCATCACGCTCGGATTTTTAATTGCCGGTGTCGGCGTACCTTTTTTAGGGCTTATCGCAACCAGTTTATTTAACGGAAGTTATCACGCCTTTTTTGCTCGTTTAGGGAAAACGCCCGGCTTTTTGTTAATTACTTTTTTGATTATTATTATAGGCCCATTAGGCGCAATACCGCGTACGGAGGTAACGACTTTTCATGCCTTGCAACCTTATTTGCCACACTTTTTGGATAATAATGCTATTTTTAGCCTTTTTTATTGTGGTCTCGTTTTTTTACTGGCTTACCGAGAAGCCAAAGTCGTAGAAATTCTGGGTTTATATTTAAGTCCCGTTAAAATTGTTTCATTTACCGCATTAATTATTTTGGGTTTTATCTCTGTAGAACCGGCAATGACTAGCCCAGCCAGTACATTTCAAGCTTTTAATAAAGCCATTATGAATGGCTATAACACCATGGATCTCTTAGGCGCCTTTTTTTATTGCGCCGTTGCCTTTAAATCTATAAAACAAGCGATACACCATAATCCGGCGCTCAATCCAACCACCCTAACCTTAAGGTCTAGTATTATTGGTGCGGGAATTACCGGTGCTGTTTATATTGGATTTATGTGGATTGCGCATAATCATGCCGCAAGCTTACAAGGGATCCCCGAAGAAAAAATGATCAGCGCTATTTCTATGCTGGTGCTTGGAAAGTTTGGTGCGATATTTGTTTGCGTATCCGTCTCTTTTGCCTGTGTTGCAACAGCGCTCGCACTGGCTGACGTCTGCACTATCTACCTTTATAACGAAGTCTTTCATAAACGCGTTTCTAAAATTGCCTGCCTTAGCACGGTGATGATCTTAACGTATTTGATGACGAACATTGGCTTTCAGGGTATTCTGAGTTTTACAGTGCCTATTTTGAATATCGTCTATCCCGCTTTAATTGTTTTGTGCATTTGTAATATTCTGCATAAATGGAAAGGCATAAAAATGGTGAAACTACCCGTTTTGCTAACCATTCTGATTTTTGTGGTGATTTGTTAGTTATTTTTATTGGTTAGTTTTAAATGTTGATCGCATGTTTGTGTGCGTGATAGCATTAACTTAATTATTATAGCGGAGAGACAAAAATGCCCGGCAATTACACGTATTACGATCCAAATCAAGTGCTGTCGCAAGCACATATCGATGCTTTAGCAAAAAGCAAAAAAATAATATCAGCCCGAATGCTTTACAATAAAGTTCAGCTTAAATTTTTGTTAGATCCAAAAAAATCGAAGCTAGCCAGTGCTCTCTTTAATATTTCATACCCTCAATTTGAAGGAACGGAACAATTTATAAAAGCGACATTTGTAGAGTTTCGGAATTATAACATATATATTGAATATATAGAAACGTGTAGAACTGTAGCTGCCTTTGATGATTTATATTTTCAGTTTTTGATTGAATCAAGATCTCAACAATCTAACGTAGATAGAATGAATAAACGTATCTTAAAAAGTAAAAGAATACCTGGTATGAAAAAAAGCCAATCGATAGAAGAGTCTGAAACCTTCTTCGAGGATAATACTGAGCTCAAATATTATAAAGAAATTTTTGATATATTAAGAAAACATATTTCACAATGCTCTTATGAATTTACACAGCACTTTAATTTTAGTTACACAACTATCGAAAAAAATCCCATTCTACAAATCGACTATTCCCCCTTGGGAGAAGCCCTATTCACAATTGTTAAAAAACTGAACAAACGTTTGCGTTCAGAATCGATCGCAAGCTTTACTGAAGATCAATCGCATCAATATTCTACATTTAAAGATAACTATGTTGTAATCCAGCGTATACTTAAGTCTAAATTTTATCCAGAAAATCTTCCTGCCCATGCACTTGATTCTTGTGAATCTTTTAAAGGTTATAAAAAAGTACGTTATCTTTTCGATCTCTGTACAG
Source organism: Gammaproteobacteria bacterium (assembly GCA_035443705.1). GTDB lineage: Bacteria > Pseudomonadota > Gammaproteobacteria > UBA6186 > Azoamicaceae > CADEGZ01. Next base: position 6,626 of record DAORSV010000028.1, on the reverse strand, counting down.
ATTTCTTATATAAAGGAAATCAACTGCTACAGCCTTTACCAACCGTACTGCCTGCTGGGGAAGTTCAAGAAGATGTAAAAATTATAGTTGAATCTTTAAATGCACTTGTCATCGAACAAGAGCCATGTGCCGAAGCATTAACTGAGACTGCTCCACCAGTTGTTGTTCATGTGCAAGAAAACATAACCCAAGCACTACAAAAAGAATTATTACAACGTGTATCGAATTTTACAGAAACGAAGCAAAAAAGCGACACGTCCTCAGAATTGAGGGGGATTAATCCCGCATTACAATTTATTGCAGCGCTTAGTTATGAAGAAAGCGCAACACTTTTACGTTGGGCAACAAAAGCACCTCATCTGGAAGTTGCGCTTACAGAACTTGAAAAAACCACAAGAAAACTTAAAGGTAAAATTGACACGTCTGGTGGCGGATCTCATTTTAGAATTGAATTTAAACAGTCCCTCGCTTTTGTTGATGCTTTTGAACAAAATCCTACAGAAAACAAAGCAAAAGAAAAAACCGCAAAAGGCACTTTGGTAAGATCACATGGTCCGGGTAAGTCTTCTCGGTTTTTACCCTCTTATTCCATTGAAACATTTATGCAAACTTTAGCAAAAATGGGTGTCACCGAACCTATTTTAAGAGCTTACATTTGCGCTCATGGAAAAGACATTACAAGATTACCCTCTACAGAGCAAGACAAAGCAAGGCTCTTGGCTAACGCGCACATAGCGCTTAAAAAAGATCAATCTGAAATGCTATTCTTTTTATGTGTTTATAAGGGCAAAAAAAACCAAAAAGGCGATTATCCCGCTTTGAGAAAATTGAACCCAGTGTGGTCAGGCGGAAAAGAGGTAACACAAAGGTTGATACGAACAGTTTTTTCTTTTTTATAGTAAAAAAATTATCTAAACTTTTGCAGATATCCGGCCTTAGTATAAACTGCAATTCTTAAAATAATTAAAATTGCGGTGAATGCACAACAGCGGGATACTGACGCGTATACTGTTCACCCAGTGCGACAGCACGCATCCGAGACTGTGGTGTCATTTTATCAATTAGTGCTTTTAAAACATCGGGCGTTTGATCCATTTGCTCAATAAGACCTGTCTTTAACCATGCATAGGCCTGAGTATCACTTCGGACAATACCCGTGCCATTTAAATATAATAACCCCAATTGATATTGCGCTTGTCTAGCACCTTGGTAAGCGGCGTTTCTAATCCATATAGAGGCTTTTGCCGGATTTTCTGCCACGCCATTGCCTTCTAATGTCATTAAACCGACCATGTATTGTGCATAGGAATGTCCTTGTTTTGCAGCTTTGTGATACCATCGATAAGCTTCTTCCGAATTTTGATCCATTCCTCTACCAAAATAATACATTTCAGCTAATTCGATTTCTGCCAAAGCTAAGCCATGGTTTGCCGCAAAAGTATACCAACGATTGGCTTCTTTTAAATCTTTCGGTAATCCAAATCCCGTGGCATAACGGCGCCCTACCCGAAACTCCGCCATGGAAAATCCACTCTGTTTACTCGCTGCTTTGTACCATCGCATACTTTTGACCATATCTTCCGATACACCTCGGCCATCTTGATACAGTATGCCTAATATCAACTGCGCATAGGGTAACCCTGATTCCGCCGCAATCTCATAATGGCGAGCGGCTTCTTGCAAATTACGCGTTACACCTCGCCCTGAATGATACAAATCCCCTAATTCGCTTTCTGCACTCGCAATTCCCTGATCAGCTGCCTTAGTATACCAAAAGGCTGCTTCTTGATAATTTTTTTCAAGGCCCCAGCCATCACGGTATAAATTGCCCAGTACAAGTTGTGCTGGGGCATAATCACGCTCGGCCGCAATCATAAACCAACGTGCGGCTTCTTGACGATTTTGTGAAACATTTCCTCCGGCTTCAGAAAGCATTCCCAGTTTAAACGCAGCCTCACCGGAGCCTTGTTCGACTGCGGAAAGATAATACTTACGGGATAATTTCAAATCTTTACGAACCACTCGCCCTTCCGCATACAAATCGCCAAGATCCGACAAGGCTTCTGCGTTACCTTGTTTTGCAGCCGCGATAAATGTTGCTAGCCCCTGCTCAGCACGATGGTGGTTTTTTCCTCGAACCAACAGCCATGCTTTTCGATACTCTGCTTCGTAAGATCCTAAAGAAGCCGCGCGACAATACCAGTAACTCGCTTTTCCGCGGTCCATTTTGACACCGTGCCATCCTTTAGCATACAGATCACCTAGAGCAATCATGGCTGTCGCATCACCTTGATACGCCGCTTTCTCATACCAACAAACGGCACGGCGAATATCTTTTTCTACGCCGAATCCATCTCTATAAAAATGACCCATTTGAATTTCTGCATAGGGAAGCCCCCCTTCAGCGGCTTTAGAAAACCAGTAAAAGGCGACTTTTGAGTTTCTAAGCACAACCCCTTCACCATTTAAATACATCTCAGCCAAACGACCTGCGGCAACGGGATCATCTTGATTTGCACAATACACCAATGCATCGAAGGCTAACTGCTCTCGGCTTTTTCCATCACAATACACATCTTGTTGCTCACTGTATTTAATATTAGAGGAAATGTCGTCATTCTCTATTGTGGGTGGTGTTGGGGGTGGCGCTAAAGGCAAAGTGCAAGCCGTCAACATCAATAAGGCGCCACTGATTAGCGAAAAAAATATATGTCTCATAGCAACGTAGTATGGCATTAAATAGGCTAATTGACTAGTTGAGGACATGACGATTACTTATAATAATATAATTAACTTACTTCTTACTTATGCACTATCTTTGGACTATCCTTACCCTATGTTCTATATGATTGGAAAATGCATTCTGGCTACTGTGTGCTGGCTTGACTTAGTGCTTGCCACCCTTGTGCTCTACCTTTTATCTTTCCTGCCGCAACACCTAACCAAATCTTGGTACCCTACCTTATTCCGTCACTGGTGTTGGATCTTTATTCGAGCACTCGGTGTGAATTTAAAACTCCATCAAAAAAATGCTTTTCCATTACCAAAGCAATTTATCCTCATCGGCAATCACCCATCCGTCTTAGAGGATCTTGGCATGCCCGCTTTATTTAAGGCGCGATTTCTGGCCAAAGCCGAATTAAAAGACTGGTGGATATTGGGGCGACTCAGTGTTGCCACCCAAACTCTTTATGTTAAACGCGACTCGCGGGAATCACGCAAAGCCGCCAGTGAAGCACTTATCCGTTGCCTTGCACAAAAAGAAAATGTTGGGTTATACCCTGAAGGGGGCTGCAAGGGCCGTCAGATCTATTTGCCTTTTCAATATGGCAGTTTCGACATTGCGATACAAACCGGAGTTTCCATTATTCCGGTCTTTTTGCACTACGAAGCGCAAGAAGCCTTTGAATGGGGTCCAAATGTATCTTTAATCCATCAGCTCTGGCAAATCTGGCAAAGTCCAAACAAAAATGCCAATTACTATGTCTTTGATGCCATTGATCCCAAAAAGTTTGAAAACAAAGAAGAACTTTGCAGTCATGTTGAAAATCTTTATCTAAAATGGCAGTCTAAATATCTCGAATAATGTTAGTATTGGATATGACACGTTTTCAACAACACAATCACGAATGGTATGCGGAAGGGATTTCGCTAAACGCCATTGCAGAGAAAATAGGCACCCCATGCTATGTCTATTCAAGAGCCACTCTAGAACAACAGTGGCATGCCTTCAATAATGCTTTTCAAAATCAAGCTCACCAAATTAACTACGCCGTTAAAGCAAATAGTAATTTGGCTGTTTTAAATATTTTGGCGCAATTAGGCTCTGGATTTGATATCATTTCTGAAGGCGAACTAAGGCGCGTCTTAAAAGCGGGTGGCCTACCCGAAAAAATAATTTTCTCGGGTGTTGGAAAAACAACAGCAGAATTAAAAGCAGCCTTAGAAATAGGTGTAGGCTGTATTAACGTAGAGTCTAAAGCGGAACTAGAACGCTTAAATAATTTGGCAATTCTGCTGAACAAAAAGGCAACTATTGCCATTCGTGTAAACCCAGATGTTGATCCCAAAAGTCATCCGTACATTTCAACGGGTCTTCAGGAAAATAAATTCGGTATCAATATCACAGAAGCTTCAGCGCTCTATCAACAGGCTTTAACACTGCCAGGTATTCATATTCAAGGTATTGCATTCCATATCGGATCTCAAATAACCACGCTATCACCCTTTTTAGAAGCACTTGATAAAATATTAGCACTGATTGGAAAGCTCAAAAAATTGGGCGTTGCTATTACGCATCTCAATGTGGGAGGCGGTTTGGGCGTACACTATCAAAATGAAACACCACCCAAACCATACGCATATGTTACTGCTATACTTGCAGCTATTCAAACGATGCAAAAAAACGCAGGAATTAGTGCTTCCAATTTAATAATCCATATAGAGCCTGGTCGCGCTATTGCTGCTGAAGCGGGTGTTTTATTAACACGCATTGAGTACATTAAAACACAAGGCTCCTTAAAATCTTTTGCAATTGTCGATGCCGCAATGAATGATTTATTAAGACCGGCACTGTACAATGCCTGGCAAGAAATTGTTCCTCTAAACACAAAAAAAAATCCTGCCATTCCGGCTCGTACTTACGATATTGTAGGTCCGGTTTGCGAAACCGCTGATTTTTTAGGCAAAGACAGAGTGTTATCTTTACAAGCGGGAGACTTGCTCATGATCCGCACTGCAGGTGCATATGGATTTAGTATGAGCTCCAATTATAATTCCCGACCACGTGCCGCAGAGGTAATGGTGGATGGCGATCGCTTCCAGGTGGTTCGCCCCCGAGAAAATATTCAGGATCTATTGGGTTCCGAAACCGTGTTGACCCCATAAAATGGTGCACAATCACTATTTTCGTTATAGGCTTCCTGGTTTACAGGTCAAAAATATGCCCAAAACCTGCATTCGTCGATTTTGGGCATAGAATTTGACTTCAATTGTATGCGCATGTTATACATTTGTATGTTTTGAGCATAAAACTGGAGATATCCTTTGAAACCCTTTATTGGACGTAAGCAAGAACTTAAAAAGCTTCAGGATCTAAGTGCTTTCCAACGTGCTTGTTTGGTGGTTATTCGCGGCCGCCGCCGCATTGGCAAAAGCCGCTTAATAGCAGAATTTTCTAAAAACAAGCTCTTTCTCCAATTTACAGGACTAGCCCCAATTAAAAAAATGAAAGCCCAAGACCAACGAAACGCATTTGCTGGTCAACTGGCCAACAATCTCGCTTTCCCACTTCCTTCCTTTGCGGATTGGAGTGACGCATTTTCCTATTTATCACAAAATTTAACCGATAAACCCACCGTTATCTTGTTTGATGAGATATCTTGGATGGGATCCAAAGATCGCACTTTTATTCCTAAATTAAAAGCTTGGTGGGATTTAATATTACAAAATCACACCAACGTAATATTAGTACTATGCGGCTCTGTTTCTACTTGGATTTCAAAAAATATTATCAACAGCACTGCATTTTTTGGGCGCATTACGCTCAATATAGACTTACCTGAATTATCATTACCAGAAGCCTATCAATTTTTGAAAAAAAATGATTTTCCAGGGTCTCTCTACGACATCTGTAAAATTTTAGCCATTACAGGCGGGATCCCTTGGTATTTAGAACAAATTTTACCAAATCAAACAGCAGATGAAAATATTAAAAGATTATGTTTTGAAAAAGATGGTCTGCTTGTAGATGAATTTGATAAAATTTTTCATGATCTGTTTAAGAAAAAATCGCTTATTTATAAAAAAATTATTTCTATTTTATCTGAAGGCATGCGAGAGCTAGTGGAAATTCGGGAATTATTAGGCTATGCGCGAAGTGGCACACTGTCTAATCATATCAAAGATTTAATTGTTTCTGGTTTTGTTAATGAACATTTCACTTGGTCTATTAAATCTGGATTACTCGGAAAACAAAAACTTTATCGTCTTAGCGACAATTATTTACGTTTTTACATTAAGTATATAGAATCTAATTTACCCAAAATAAAAAGCAATGCTTACCAAGCATTGTCTTTAACCAATCTTCCGGGCTGGGAAGCAATGATTGGTTTTCAAGTAGAAACCCTACTGCTTAAAAATCGTCCTTTATTGCTTAAAACACTTGGCATTAATCCCGCCGATATTGTAGCAGACAATCCTTATATTCAAAAACCAACCGTCCGACAAAAAGGCTGTCAAATTGATTATTTAATTCAAACACATACCCATAATTTATTCGTTTGTGAATTTAAATTTAAAAGACGTGAACTCGGATTAGAAATTATTGAATCCATGCAAGAAAAAATTCGTCGTTTTGCAGCACCCCGAGGATTTGGCGTTTGTCCGGTTCTTGTGCACCTCGGTGGTGTTACCAACAGTGTTCATGAAAAACGTTATTTTTACCGCATTATCGATATTGCTGATCTCGTCATGCCAAATATCGACACGTAAGTTTTTATTTTTCAAATAGAAACTGCAATTGCAATCAGCTTTTTAATTAAACTTAACATGTTTACTCCGCCCTAAATCAAGTATTCATACCAAAGAACATTAATTGTATCAGGGATCAGGGCATAATTGTCTGT
>DAORSV010000027.1:0-18964 GCA_035443705.1 Gammaproteobacteria bacterium | reverse complement strand
CCGAACTTTATTGTAAAGCGGCTTTAAATAAAGATGTGTTCTCAGTTAACGTATTACAAGAAAAAGGAGAATTTTATAAAAAATTGAAGGCTGTTTCAGAACAAAATGTTTACTATTATAGTGCCCACGATTCTGTACAAATTAAGTCCGCGTATTTGATTGCCAAATTACATTATGATGATACTTTTTCACAAAAAAATATAGCTAAATCAATCGAATATTATACAAAAGCTGCAAAGCATCATCATGTCTTAGCGTGCAATGAATTGGGCGATATTTATTATTATGGTCAAGGTATTGAAAAAAACTATCCAGAAGCTTTCAAATGGTTTAAACATATTTCTGATTCCTCTAATGCTAATGCATTCTCCTATTATTCGTTGGGGCTGATGTATCATAACGAGCTAGGTGTTAAGAAGGATCTAGATCAAGCTATTAGCGCCTACGAGAGAGCATTTGCCAAAGGTTTTAGTAAAGCTTCAATACAGCTTGGACATATTTACAGAGGGAAAGCAACAGAATCACGAAAAGAAGCAGGAAGCAACTCAACTTATTATGCTGCAAAGGCCATTCAATATTATAAAAGTAATGAAAACGATAAAGATATACAAAATTATATAGGGGTGGTTTATTACGAATCTAATGATTATGCTAACGCAAGGCAGTGGTTTGAAAAATCAGCAAAACAAGGATTACCTGTGGCTCAATCTAATGTTGGTTTAACTTTTGAAAATGGCTTTAAAGATATAAAAAACGCAATTCTTTGGTATGAATGCGCAGCAAAAAATGGTTATGCTAATGCTCAATATACATTGGCACTTAAATATGAAAGAGGAGAAGGTGTTCCCAAAGACGAAATGCAAGCTTTTGAATGGTGTTTGAAAGCAGCGGAAAATAACAATGAAGCAGCTAAAGCTATTTTTAAAAAAGATGATTCCTTTTTTTGTCGGTATAATAAATTATACACAGCTATGAATAAACGAGGTGTTTTTAAAAACAATCTGGGTCAATTGAAAAAATATATTGATTTTGAAAAACAGCTGGGTTATGAGTTTTCAAATCCCGATAATTTATTTAACGCTCTAGATCGTCGTGAAGATACTGGAAGCAATGGGCATAAAGGCACACAGGAACCATATTTTCAGTCGTATGAGTTCTTAGGCGATGCAGTATTGAGCGCGACTGTTCGCCAGTATATTGTGAATAATAAACCCACTGATATGAAAGTAGGGCGAATGTCCAATATTAACGATGACATGGTAAAAAATAAAGCTATCCTTTTTGAAACAGCCAAAAAGCTGCGTTTATCTGAATTTATCATTAAAGGTGAATTTGAAGGAAGCCATGATATTACTAATGCCATGTTATCGGATCATATGGAAGCACTGATCGGCGCAGTTTCTAAGGATGGCAGCTTTGAGGAAGCTGAGAAATTAGTACTCAGATTTTGGAAACCTTGTTTGGATGTGGCATTACAATCACCAGTCCAAACTACTTCTATTGTGTCTAAACAACTAGAAGAAAAAATCAATCCAGTAAGATTAGTGAGTGGTTTAGCTACTGTTCCACAGATTCAGAAACCGTTTGTTTTGAATCTTCAATCTCGAATAATTCCTAATTTCCCAGCAGTTCCGTTGTCGCCTAGAAGCCAACATTTATTTATTAGGTGTCCATTAACCCAATATGTACAATACATTAAAGAAGCACGCGATATAAATGTAAATAATTTTGGCAAAAAAGGCGACACTCCTATTATGACATTCTTGAAAAACTCTGGAAAAAAATTCAATACTAAAGATTTGCCAATAATTGAGGCTTTATACAAGGCAGGTGCTTCATTAGAAAAACCTAATAAAAAAGGCAAAACCGCTAGACAGCTAATAGAGGAAAATCCTTACAAAGAAATTATTAAAAGCAAGCTTGATTTGAGGTAACAGGTTTTAGTGTTTATGAATTTTTGGGAAAATGTAGGGGCCTAAAGTTGTTTTAAAATAACAGCCGAAGAAATTTTTAATGATAGCGTAAAGCTTGCGTGTGGAATTTTCGTATTTCGATAAGATAGTCTTGGTGGATATGACACGACAAATTATACTCGTTTATTGCTAAAAAAATATCAGCAAAACCAGCGTGGTAAAATATTGAACGTCTGATTGCTAATTATATGTTCTTGATCTATTGTGCGGTGACAAGGTGTTTTGGCATCACTATTATTAAGTTATCTTTTCTTAATTTGACCAACTTTGATCAAAAAATAAAATTTCATGCAATTTAATGGGTTGTAAATAAAATAGTCAACTTAACTACATTATGCACTTTGGTCAATTTAAACAAACTGGCTTGTGTAGTGCGTGGCGATGCTCAACGCCATTCAAGGTATTCTCGTCCGCAATGATTTTTTCCGGTTGCCTCATAAATTATGACCAAACTTTAATCATCGGGAAGTTTTTCAGTTGATTAGAGTTACCAATAAAAAATTGTCATATGCAGAGGGTTTATCCATAAAAATATTTACATTATATTCTCTAAGTTATAGAATGTTTTTTAGTATGGAAATCTAAAGTTTAGAACTGAGAGGAAAAAATGCTTAGCACATCTTTGGCACCAATTAGTATTAGCTCACCGCCTCAAGTAACCATTGACCATTACCATCAATGGCTTGCCCGATTCGAGCGAGTATATTCAACCTTGAAAAATTACCCTGTTTCACAAGATAAAATTGTGGGTTATCAATTATATCTTTTAGATGCTGGTCAGTTTAATGCAAACTTTGAACTTTCAGAACTACTTCAGCTGCGCTTTCCACTTTCTCCATTCATTCCAACTAACAGGCATACTTATATACGTTCCAGTGATACCTGGGCTATGGAGTTGCTGAGCAACCAATACCGTCAATCGAACCCAGCAGCAACAACTGTTTGGTGGGTGGATTCTAAAAATTTTTGGATAGAATTCGAACGATATGCACACTCAACCCATATTTCAGAACTAAGCGCGCTTGCTAAAAAAACAGTTGAATCTCTCTTAAAAAATGATGGTTTTTTAACTGCCCCTCTATGGATAGAGATCGATAAAAACACACCTAATACTACAGAACTTAAAGCTACATTTAAACAAGAATTAATACTTAATTTTTCCGAGAAAGCATTTGAAATAGAAACAATTAACACGGTCTTAAAGCCGATATTTATGGCTGTTAGAAACAATAGAAAGATTGAACAACATGAACAGTCATCTGAGGTTTTAAACGCTTTAGAAGAGTTTTTTCCTGCCGTCAAACAAGAATTGATCCAAAAACTAGAATCTCTTATGCAAGGGAATAGTCTCCGTTTAATGTGCCCTGAAGTTCCAGAGTATCTCAACGCTATTATACAAGGAAAGGAAATAGCGATTATAAAAGGCAAGGATATCAAAGGTAAGGATCAATTTGAAGTATTATGCAAAAGTAAAAAAAGTAACGATATTATTCGCTTCACGTGCAGTCCAGCATTAAAAAAAGAGCTTGTTTCTTTAAATTTTGACGTAAAAGATTTGCCAAAACTTTTGATCAGAGACAAATGTACTGAAAGCATTTATAAACTAGTTTATGAGGAAGTTAAATCAAACAACGGGTATGCCAGTACGCAGAACCCGCCTGAAAAGATAAAAGAACGATTACAATGGGTCAAAAATTTTTTTCATGAAGCTAACAAATACAAGTATCCTCTTCCAAATAATGTTGATTCTGTAGAAACCTTACAGCAATATGAAAAAGAAAATTCAGAATCCTTTTCATTATGGTTAAAGGCTATGATCCTATATGTAAACAAAGCGCCCATACCATACCAATCATATACCAACCGTATCAAAGATTGGTTTAACAAACAAATTGAACCAAAAATTCCTCATGATTTAGAAGTGGCATTCTATTACAGAGAAAATGTACAAGGGATAGAAGCTCTCGTTATTTGCCAGCATACTGAAAAATTACAAAATTTTAAAAGTGTACTTGATAATTTAGGATATCGAATGGATCCCATAAAAGCGATTCGAATAGTATTAACGCGATTTCCAAACTTGTTTTTCAATATCATTGACACAAATCGTTTTTTTGTTGAATATTTGCAAACGAATGTTGCATCTTTTTTAACAGAAAAAGAAAAAGAAGTTATTCAAAAAATTCATGATCAAGTCATTGCAATAATAAACCAAAATATTCAAAAAAATCTAAAACAATATACAATACAAGATTTAAATAGTTTGATTCGGTTACCAATGAATTTACCAGATGGATTTCAAGTCTACAAAAGACTCATTGAAAAATGGTTGCAATTAATTATACCCCTTAATTATTCAAATAATCCAGGTTTTCTAAACGTTGTTATACCTGAGCTTCAAGATGCCGTGAGATCATTTTGTCTTGCTTGCCAAAGGAATAATTTTGCTAGCGTTGTCCGAGAAACTCAACGAGTGTCTGAAGTAATGCTGTTATTTTTTGAATCATTTCAACCTCCTCATTCTCTAACGCAGACAGTGATAGAGCAACATTTTTCTCCTTTCAAACGTCAAGTTCAAGGTATTAGTTTAACACCTTATGCTATGCGAGCTTTTGTAAGAGTCTTTCAGTTTTTAGATCACTATCCACGCCATTATTCTTCTACACCACTAAAGGTAGCTGTAACAAGTCAAAGTTATTATGAGTGGCTGCAAAATCTAGAGAGATTAGATGAGAATAGAATAGTCGTATCACCTGTCCAACATTTAAGCGAAGTTAAATTAGATTCAGATGTATTTTTTGTTGAAATTCATCCTAACAATGTTGCTGCTTCTAAACAATTTGCTTACGATGTGAAAACTTTTGTCAGAAATTTATGTTTGAATCAATCTCATAAATACAGAACGTTGGTAGTTGATGTTACACTGAATGCTTTGAATGACTCTGAAGTGTATGAATTAATTAAACAAGCGTTACCATTAATTAATCAAGGAAATTTAAATCTTATTTTCATCCAAAGCCTAACAAAATTTTCTCAATTGGGATTAGACAAAAGAAGTTCAGGCTTGATTGTTATGCTCAATAATAACGGAACTTATTGGCAACCTGCCAATGCAGCATTTCAAAGATTGCAACAAGAGGAACCAGTTGACCAAGCCACCGTACGCTTTTTTTCATATTTTTATAATAACGCCGATGAGCTAAAGAAATATATTGGAATGATTAACCGAAATACCCGTTACGTATATGATAATATTATGAAACAATTCGACGAATTAGAAGTACTTAGTAGACAATATTTCCAAATAACAATGAGTTCTGATCCAAGAGCATGCTATATTGCATTGAACGTGAATGGCTTGATAGCAGTCACAAATCGTGATTTAACTCTAAAAGAAAAAAAAGTTGGAATATTTTTGGCGGATCTATTGCAATATTTTATCCACCCTCTCTGTCGATTATTTCACTTACCATTAACTGAAAGGATGAGCATTGGTTTCCCTCTTTCTAGTGCTAACGCCGTATTTGATTCACTACGAATTACTATCGGTTTAGAAACTAAGAGAGATTTAGATCGCTATGTGGATATTTTAGCATTTGTTGCATTTGTTCTGAATCGAGAAAGAAACCCCGAATCTTTCTTCAATGAAGAATTTCGCCAAGCGTACTTTTTAGAAAAAGTAGAGCAATTTTCAGCGATGACACCTGGTTTGCAAAACACTCCTTATTCTCTTACATATGACAGCGATAATTTGTACACAACTCCGAAAAAATGTGTACGGTATCTAGAAAGACGAGTAAAGATCCACAATAGCTTAGTGATGATTCAAAAGGAACTTCCGGATCCTGCAGTTGATGGCATTAGAACATATTGGATTACTTTTGGTGAGCAAGATATCACTGTACCAATGAGAGGGCAAGGGTACAAATTTTTCACACAACTAAGCCTTTCCACTAGAACAATGACAATAGCTTGCCTGACTAACATTGCCAGACCTGGTAGAGAAAATTCGACTGTCGTCTCAACTCGACCTAGGCAAGCAAATGAGAGTGATCAAAATGTAGGGTTACAATTTGACAGCGATGCAAAAGTCAGTTTTGAAAGTAGGGAAATGATTGGATCTTGGAATATTAAACGAATGTACGGGCCATTTCTAACAAATTCAGTTCCAGTTTATTTTTACCTCCATCACATGAAGATATTCACTTTGATGGGGAAACAATGTGTAAATCTACCAATCTTTATCAAACAAGGGAATATGTTGTTTCCTTTGTTGGATACGCCTATTGAAAATAGAGAATTTTTCTTTTCTGTTGGGTCATATGAACCCTATCGAGGTTCACGTGATTTTAAAAATACTCGATTGTGCGTTGACTTTCAATATATTCCCAAATTCAACAGCACTAAAATAACTGTGGATCAACACAAACTTGTGATTGAACATGATTTTATTTGTGTTATAAAATCTGGATTAACAATTTATTATCGATTCTTGGATCATACAACAACATGTTTTGAAATTGACTATTGGTCTATCAAAGATCCTCTGCTTGCCCGTTTTATGAGATTAATGACTGCTATTTATGTAAAAAGTACAAAGAATGTTGATTTTGGAATCCAAGATCAGAGATTTACTCACTTCTTTATGAATCTTTCTTTAGAACAAGGGAAAGAATTCATGACTAAAGCAACCGAAATTGTTTATCAGAATCGGCATCTTTTAAATAGACTTCTAGAAAACTCGGTTGCTCCAGAAGGTAGTCAACAATATTCGTGTGCATCTTCTCCGATACCTTCCCTTGGGCAGCCACTTATAACCTTTGTGGAAAATCGGATATTGATCGATAAAGCACTCAAAATATTAACGCGTACTCCCACCAGCTCATTTAAAATTGCTCCTTTAGATAGCTCACAGCAAACTAACCCACCACAATATGAAATTGCAAGGACTCGAAGACAAACCGATACATATGAGCCTAGACAGGATTCGTGCGATCGAAAATTCCAAAATGATTATTAGCAATACATATTTATGTGTGTAATAAATATTTAAATTTAGCGCTTACAACCATTACATGATCCATGTTTTGAATATGATACGCTGCTTTTCGCTTAATTGTATAAACTTGTGTAAGGTTTAAATCGTTCAGGATTTTTGCGTACTTGAGTTATATTTTGTGAGACACAGTACGAGAAATATTACGCATTTGTTTATGCAGAAATATTATCGAGATCAATGTGGTAAAAAATCGGGCAGATGACTGAAAATCATGCACTCCAAATCATTGGCTTGCAAAAGAATTTTATTGAGTTAGTTGAAAAGTGTCAGGCTGTTTGCATAGAAGATTTTAATCTTTTTTAATTTTAAAGTGTGAACAAATTTTGTTATACTCAAGCCAGTTTAGATAGGTGAAACGATCATAGCTCTTATATGAAACAATTGTTTTATAGAATTGTAATCTAGTTTTAAGGAGAGCGTTTATGTCCACTACCGCTGAAGCACTGTTTGGCAATAAGCCTACTATTGAACAAAAAGAAGCCGGAAAAGGTTTTGCTGTTTCATATCAGCTAGATTACAAAGAACTTAATTTTGGCAAAGAATTGGGTAGAGGCGGCTTTGGCGTTGTGCACCAAGGCACCTGGAGAAAACACACTGACGTTGCCATTAAGCAATTGCTGTCTGATGACATTTCTCATGAAGCGAAAGAAGAATTTGAAGCCGAATCTCAGGTAATGGCACGCTTGCGTTCTCCCAACATTGTACAATTTTATGGCTACTGTCTTAATCCTAGACATTGCATTGTGATGGAGTATATGCCTAATGGTTCCCTCTACAGCATATTAAAAAATATAAAACAATCTTTAGATTGGACAATACGCATTCGTATTGCCACCGACATAGCTTCCGGTCTTGACTTCTTACACCAAGAGCACATTGTACATCGCGATATTAAAAGCTTAAATGTTTTACTCGATCAATCCTACCGTGCAAAACTAACCGACTTTGGATTATCCAAAGTCAAAACCGAAACCAAATCCCAATCCATGGCAACCAAAACCAGCAAAGACGCTGTTGGCACCATTGCTTGGATGGCACCCGAGCTTTTCAAACGGAAGGCAGTTTATACCTCAAAATCAGATATCTACAGCCTAGGTATAACTTTTTGGGAATTGGCCGCGCGTAAAATTCCTTATTCCGAGTCTCCTCAAGAAGTAATCTCTACCTTTGTTCGAGAAGGAGAAAGAGAAGACATTCCCAAAGATTGCCCTCAAAAACTCGCCTCACTCATTGTAGCTTGCTGGGAAAGCTCTCCCGACAAACGCCCTGATGCCGATGCAGTTGTCACTTATCTTAAATCTGATAAAACCAACTTTGCACAATTTTTACCGTTATTTGTCAGCCATCGTGCCAGCGAATACCAACGCACCTTACACTCAACACCAACCGTCACTGTGCACCAGGGTAACTTTAACTCTACACTTTCTGGCTTCAACCATCTTCATGTTAGTCCACCTGTTCCTAAGCCCGCCATCCCAGAACAAAAGAACCCGCCTGCTATATTAACCCAGCTCAACCAAGTCGCTAAGCCTGCCCCTCGCGTCAGCGCCAGCGATTTAACAACATTTTTAAGACTGGTAGCAGAAGGCGAACAAGAGAGGGCAGAAGCAATGCTCAAAAAGAATCCAGACTTAGCCTTAGTACCTGGGGATGTCAGGGACTTATCTAAACGCACGTTTCGAGGCATTACAGCCTTTCAATATGCGGTATGGGCATTAGATTGGCATATGTGGACGATGATTAGAAAATACCTGCCCCCTGAAGCAGCCCAACTCCAAGCCCAAGGATTTGAAATGGGGTCTTGGGTAAAGAGCCACGGTATTCATGCACAGTCCTTGTTAGAGAACCTGATTAAGGCTTTACAGCCTATTATTGATTTATGCTACGCTAACAAAGATTCAGCATTATTCAACTCTGAGCCTAATACTGATTGGATACAACAAGCCAATACTGCTTGGGTACAACAAGTCGGTGGTGCACAGCGTTTACTCCCTGTACATGTGATAAATGAATACTGTCACCCTAGACGCTCGTTGTATCCTGTTCCCAATTTTAGAGATGCTACAACCCTGCCTCGAACTCGCGTAGGTGGAGAATGGGAATGGTTCACAGCATTGTCCGTTGGTGCCGCGTGGGGTCGCAATGGCGGTGATTATGCACACGCGTGGCCCGGCGGATGTGCTGCGTATAGTGTGTTTTCTTTTGATCTTGATCCAGATAGCATTCGCGAGCTGTCTAGTACCCGTACAGCCCAGCGCGAGGAGCTTATTACGCAACTCAATTCTAGAAACACTCAGCGAGAAGCAGTTGCACCTGTTGAAAAACTGAATTTACTGGAACAAAAAAATTCGTCTGAATCTAATACGCTAGCGCAGTTTCAAGCATTTATTAAATCAGCTTCGCTGATAAATGCTAGTGATTTAACAGCATTTTTAAGACTAGTAGCCGAAGGAGAACAAGATAAAGTAGAAGCTATATTAAAAAATAACCCTACCTTAGCTTTATTACCTGGTGATGTTACGGATTTATCCGGGCGCATGTTTACAGGAATTACAGCCTTTCAATATGCAGTATGGGCATTAGACTGGCATATGTGGACAATGATTAGAAAATATCTGCCTATTGAGGATGCCAGGCTTCAAGCACAGGGATTCGAAACAGGCCATTGGGTGAAAAGTCATGGCGTTCATGCTCAGAAGCTACTGGATGATCTCATTAAAGCCTACAAAACCGCGATTGATTTTCATAAAGTTTCAAAAGTGAATGAATATTCGAAAGCTTGGAAACGTCTCGGAGGATTTCAGTTCTTATTACCGGCACATGTCATAAATGAGTATTGCCATCCTACTCGTCCATTTTTCCCAATTCCAAACTTTGAGGATACTTTAGCTTTGCCTCGTAACCGTACGATAAATGGGATAGATGCAGATAATAATGAAGGCGATTGTTTTGCTTTCTTGTATCATGATGGTAATACAAATGGTGACGCCATCTGCCGATCTACTCGCAGGATGGCAGCATTAGGTCCACGGCTTGTACTGTATCAGACGGAGCATGGAAGTATGCAATGCGAAGCAATGGAGACTGATTACGAAAGTATTCGTGCTCTTACTAGCATTCGTACAGCCCAGCGTAAAGATCTTATTGTTGAGTTGCGGGGCAAAAGAGTTCAGAAACGTGTTGCATGATGCTGACAAACTTCAAAATTAAATTTTTATGAGAAGTTATATTGTTATAAAGCTTGTGGGAGATTTGTGTGTTTGAGTAAGATCTTGTTAGAGATAATGCAGAAAACTGTGGTTTGTTGATTGCAACAAAAATATTAATCAAAACAGTGCAATAAAATTCCGTACATAGGATTGCTAATCCGCTGCTTAAGATTATCTAGCTGTGGAAGGATTTAGCTAGGTCAGCTTTTAGATGTTATGTGATTTGAAAATAAGGTTTTTTATTTTTATGTAATTTGTTATCATCCGTCCAATGAAGACAAAGGGCATAAATAGGTAACAAGCTGTATGTGTTACAGGTCGAGGCGTGATGTCATCAAAATATAAATAAGACCTATTCGAATGTTCATCTCGAGGCTTTAACATGAGATAGGAGAAACGTAAGGATGTTTCAAGAAACAAAAGAGAGCGTAGAACGAACCTCAACCCAACAGCAAACCTCAGCACAGCAACAACTTGAAAAGCCTAAAGTTTCTGCTGAAATAAAAGTCTTTTCGCGAGAGGAATTTCTCTTAAGTTCTTATTACGCAGAAGCGACGCCAGAAGCACCCTATTATCTTGTGGTTGAAACCCGCAAGGGAGAACAAAGCACACCCGAGGGTCGAGGGAATCAATGCATTCCCCTCATTGGAGACGCGACCAGCCCTACTGGAAAAACCTCTCTAACTATTTCTACTTCAGAAGGCTCCTTGCGTTTTAACATAAGTCCCGAGGGCAATATTGAGCTTTTGTCAGCGCCGCCAAAACTTAAATTAGCGATTAACACTCCTGGCGTTGTGAGTCATGAGGGTAATTATAAAAGCACTGCATTAGCCGTGACAGCAAAGTCTTTTTTTAATAAAGGCGGCAAATTATCTGTAGATAATTTAAGTCTTAATTGCACCACTGCGATTATCAACAATGGTGTTATTGAAACTAAAAATCTGCAAGTATCTGGCAAAAGCAAATTGACTAATGCTAAATGCGCGGAGATTATTGTGGCGCAACGATGTATTATTCAACAAGCTAGTGAACTTAAAAATTTAGGTTTAATCAGGACAGGCAGAGAAGGATGCGCTTTGGACGTAGGTACTGCTCAGAATGCCGGCACACTTTCGAGTTTAGGAACAATAGAGCTAACAACCTCAGAAAAACTGCATAATTATCCCAATGCCACGATGCGTGCGCATCAAAAGCTTATTATTCATCAAGCGCCCGAAGTCGTGAATCAGGGCACTTTAGAGGGGAAGAAAGGGTTAGAATTTAAAAAACATCCATCATCACCTTATCAACGTGTTGTAAATGGCAAACGCGGTATCCTTTTAAGTGGTAAAACGATTATATTGCATACGGATAGTACCGTGAACCGCGGTAAAATCTTAGCAAAAAATGCAATTTTTAAACGCGCAGCAAGCGATGCGCAAACGCTTACATTGGATAATACAGATGGCGTTATCCGTGTTCAGAAGGTTCTTACATTACAACAAGGCTGTGTAAAAAACAGGCATGGGAAATGTTTTGCTAAAAGCCTAAGAGGGAACACAACGGGAGACTTAAACAATCAATCTGGCCGAATACAGGTCGAGGAACGTGCCCGTTTGAATATCCGCGGCACTTTGCAAAACAGCCATGGCGCTATTATCCAAAGTGTGGAGCAGTCGCGGTCTTTTAATCCCCTGGCTGTTTCAGAAGCCGACGGGATTTTCCTAAAAACGCCTAACAACATCCATTGTACCGATGGTGGAGAGATATCCGCTTACCAAGGCACTGTTGAGATAAAACCCGTAACAAGCAGCAGTAGGCTTGATGATGATACTCAGAAAATCAAGGTGGATGATACTAGCCGGGTCTGCGGCGCGGCAGCCACGAAAATAACAGGTTTTAAGCAAGTGCGCTTTTTAACGCCCTTGATAAGCAACGCCGTTGAGATAAACAGCGATGCGGTTCAGTTACGGCGGGGTGTATATGCCAAAAATTCTGCAAAACTCACTCAACCGCACGGCAAGCTTCGCGTTGAAGATATTTGGAGAGGCGGCGATTATTCAGTACACGCAGAACAGTTTGATAATAATAATGGTACGCTCGATCTTCAAAACCTCACAGCGTATGCCGATGATATTGCGTTATTAGGTAACACCACTGTCGAAAAAGAACTGACGCTTTATCCGCGCAGAAGCCGCAAACTCGCCGAGTCTACTGGAGACGCAGCTCATCGCCTCCGAGCAGGTAGAATAAACTTTCATTTAGCCGAAGGCGAAACAATAACAGAACCCTATACTACATTGGGTTCTTTAAGCTATCGTTTGTCAGCTATGGCCACTCAACCGTTGGTATTTTTAGCGAATCAAACTTCTTTACATGGTGATTTTTCGGTTGAAGCACCTGTACCCGTGAAGATGGGAGATGCAACACATTTTGTTACCTTAACAACAGAACAGGGTAATGTTTCTGTTAAAGCGCGTACCTTTGATATTGAGCAAGGCGGCATTGTGTCGCTCAACAATTTTATAGAAGCACCGGGTGGTTTCACGCTGGGGCGATTGGTGGAAGACCCCACGCGGCAAGTATTTGCAACGGTTTATGCACACGCGCAATCGGGTGGCAGCTCTAACTTAGGCGAGCATGTTTTTCGTTCCTATCAATTTTTAGGCAATACTATTACTACCAACCAATTCTATCATCACGGGCATTTATTTGTGCTGCCAATGGCCACGACTAATGGCAGTTTTTTGCAAATACGAGATTCTTCTAAAATTCTGGGTTCTTTTCAACATTGGGGTGCCTTAAAAACACACAATTTGACTATTCATTCACCAGAGCCTTCTGTTTGGGAGGCCAGCAAAACTCAGGTCGCTGGTAACTGTACTTTAACCGGAAAATTTAGCCTAAAACGAACAACGAGCATCCTAACGGCGGGATATTATATGTGTCAGCGAACGGTATTTCAGGACAATATTAAATATTCGTTCTGTAATAGCGATCCCGCCTCACTCATTGTTCAAGGAGAGCTGTTAGGAAATGCCGCTGTTAATCTCGAGGCAAGTGTTCTGCATGCGACAAGAAAATCTTCCACACTTACAGTAAACTCTGAAAATTTTTCTGCTTCCTGTTACCAAAAATTTACCAGCGGAACCCTTGAGGAACGCCAAGCCTTGCGCGATAGTCACCAACCGCTCAGCGGTGGTTTTCGCGGATATCGTGGCCAGTGGGTTGGTGTAGTTCGAAGGTTTCCTGGCTACCCAGCCAATGTTGCGTGCCCTTCAAACTATATTAATGATTATTCAGGTTCCTTACCATATGCGGTAGGTTTCTTGGTAAAGACTAATAATTTCATTGGTGCCCAATCAACGTTTTCAGCGGAAGAAAGTTACGGTTCAACCGTCATTTTACCAAATATCCAACAAAAGGAAGGGCACTGCTCAGCACCAGGTATGCTAATTGTCGCAGGCAAAAACCACATGGCATTAGGAAGTCCAAACCGGTATTATATCGCGCCCAAAGCCCCTGTTCGCGATTTAATGAAAGGCGGTTTAAATGCCCATGTGACTTTTGTGAATCCAAATTTAAAAGCCACGCTCGAACAAAATCAAGCCGATAAATTTAATTTTATGATGCGTGAACTGTTTTGGTTTGATGATGCCCATGCGCAAGCATTTTATCGAGATATTGCGGCTCACTTATTTGTTGTGAGCGAGGAGGGCATTAAACGCGCAGACCCTCGCGCCATTTTGTCTTTAAGCCCTAAGCTTTTGATAGAGCGCGTTCAAAAAGAGACACAAGATGTGTTAATGCGTGGCTATATTTTTGAGGGCGAAGTGATTGATGAGCATCTCGTACAACGTTTGCATCACAATGCAACAGAATATTTAACAGGCATGAATTATCAAACGATTAAAGATTTTTTAAGTGGAAAAAGCGGGCTAAAGACAGCGCCCACTAAACCGTTAATTTATTATGAACCCGTTATGAACGAGCAAGACGTGGAAGTCTTACAGCCTCGACTGTATATTCCGCCTGCTTTAATCCATGAAGTTCGGGCACAACGCGGCGGTCTTTTTAAAACAAATCTGTTATTGGTTTTTTCAGAAAATGTAACGCCGAAACAATTAACACAGCTTACCCAGCATAATCCCGCCATGCAAAGCCAGTTAATAGAATTTTTTGATAGGAATCCCGATGAACGGCAATTCCTCGAGGATCATGCCGCCGCTGCCGCGCTCGCTCTCGAGAACAAAGCGGATGTAGAACAGCTAGCAATGTTAGAGAGCAAGCATGATGATGCTGAGCATCCAGTATCCGTGCCTGAACAAGCGTTAGCCGTTCGTGATAACCAAAGGCATCAAGCTAGCGTCACATTTTCGGGTCATTTTGATGTGGGTACTTTTGCGGTCTTAGCAGAAGGCACGGTATCCATGGATGCTGCCGATATAAAAGCGCGAGAAGCGTTTATTGCCTCTCTATTCGGTAATGTCGAACTCAAAGCAAGGGTAGAACGCCTTGGAAACAGCGAAAATTTTAGTGATAGGCTCCATAGAGCACATATTGCAGTAGACGGCATTCTACAGATTTTGGCGGGCAAAGATGTGATATTTGAAGCAGCCCATACGCAATCGGGTTTAGGGACTTACGTTGAAGCGTTGGGTAATATTTTAGATATACCGGTTCAGCTTGTTCATCAACATGTTCAGCATTTTTATGGGAAAAAACGCAGCGGCACCATAACCAACACCTATACAACGCAAGTGCCATCGATGCATCAAACAGGCGGCAATGTAGAAATGCACGCAGGTGATTCAGCCTTTTTATATGCCCCTGAAATTGATGCGGAAAATATGACAGTTACAGCTGTAAAAAAGGCAAATATTCTGCCTGTCACCGAATGCCGTGAGCAAACGGCCGATATGGCTCAAAAGAAAAGGGGCAGGACAAAAACTGAGCAATCGGTATCGGCGCAAGCAACAGCTATCCCCGCGAAACTTAACGTTCGAAAACAAGTAACGATAGCTGGTGGCGAAGAAGTTTGTATCTTTATGAACAGTACGGCACTCGAGAATCACTTTTGGGGCGAAATTGTACATATGATACAAGGTGTTAATCAATCCTGTTCTGCGACACAAACGAGCAGTCGAGGTATGTTTTGGCAAAAATTCTGTTCGAAAATGATGAAGCAAGTCACGTACACAGAGTCGAATATTTCAGGTTCAATTGAGATCCACGCAAAGCAGGCCATTCTCGATCAAGTGCGCGGCAAAACCTTAGGGTTTTGGGAACAGGTAGAGTGCAATGATGCGGCTGTTACCTATCAGATATTAGATCCACAATATGTGCATGATTCGAAAAGGGTACAAGGCCCAAGTCAAGGGCTAGTGATTGTTGTGGGTTTAGTAGCTGGCGTTGCCACTTTTGGAATGGGCGAAGCGATTGCGGGAAGCGGTTTTGTGATGACTACCTTAGGTATTACAGGAGCAGGGAGCGTAGCTGTAGCAGCAGGGTTCTCAGCATTGTGCGCACAAGCAGCGGTATCTCTTTTACAAAACGAAGGCAATCCCTTAAAAGCAGTCGAATCATTAGCCTCTGTCGATACCGCAAAATCGGTAGCCATTGCGATGATCAGTGCTGGCGTGATGGATAAGATATCTAAAAGCTTAAACCTCCCAGGACTCGGTAAGGGAAAATCCCTGTTGGAGCATCTGCAATATAATGTCGCACGTGCCAGTGTAAATGCAGCACTCAATATGAGCATCAATCACCAATCGCCTGGTGATGCACTAAAAGCAGGCTTTATGGATGCCGCTGTAGGTACGGCAGCAGGCGCTGCCGCGCAAGAAATCGGTGGACTGCGTCAGGATGGGCATATTGGTTATGCCAGCCATAAGCTGTTGCACGCGGCATTAGGCGCTGTGGGTGGCGCGATATTAGCGGGGCCTGGAGGTGCATTAGCAGGTGCAATAGGTGCTGTGGTTGGAGAGACCGTAGCAGAAGCTTTTGCGCCAGAAGAGCCAACAATCGAAAGTAAAGGAGCATGGGAAGATTATGGAAGGGAACGATCGAGAGCTGCACAGATAGGCAACTGCGCTGGCGCTGCAGCAGCGCTGATTACAGGCCAGCATGTTCCAACGGCGGCTTATTATGCTACGAATGCGACTGCAAATAATTTTTCAACGTCTGGTTGGCGGCCAGCAAGTTTATTCGAAGATTATGATGCTGATGATTTTGAAGGCAATGATGAGCCAAAAGATGAAGCAGATGAGTCTGAGTTTATGCAAGAACTTGCTCGAGAACGCAGATTAGAATCGATGACATTTAAGTTAGATAGGGGAGGAATGCCTGGGAATGCTTGGGAACACTTAGCGGAAGATAGGGTATCAGTTGCACCGTCTGGCGTGCCGCGAAGAGGAGACGATAATACATTTATGCCATTATGGTCATTAGAAACCGGTCGTGATTCGTCTATTATCGATACAGAAAATAATACTGTTACGCCAAATACTAGTCCTCTTGACATACAACCGATATTGCTTTGGAGTGCGCCAAATCGGTTTAACCAGGCATCTGAGAATGTCTTTCGTTCTAGAAATACGGCGATATTAGATGCTGGTGTAACGTGTAATGCTGAAGCCACAAATAGGCGTATTGAAGAAGAAAAAACCGGATTTACCGATAGGGAACAAAGAGATTGGACACCATTAAAATCTTTATCAAAAATAAAAGGTGTTAAAGTTACACATGGCGTGGATAAAAGGGGGAGAGCGTATAGGCAGGATCCTAAAACAGGACAATTTTCAAAATCGACTTACGCACGTAGAAATGAAGCCCAAAAAGATGCTGGAAAACCACAGGCGGAATATGCAATTAACGTTCGAAAAGTAAAAATATTCGGCGGTACTATATTACATGAACTGATAGAAAGACAAACATTTTTGGATGAAGAGACCAGTGTGGGTTTGACAGCATTCGCGTATGGAGAAGCCACCTATAGTGCTCCTGTAACGCTTAAGAAAGGCATCGTGAAGTTGGAAGGCTCTGTGGGTACAGGATTAAATATAGCGACTTCGAAGACAGAAACACCTTATTATGATGCACAGATGGATGTTAACCTTGCTGATGCTCGTGCCAGCGCGAGTATGCAACTTGATGTCATCAGTAGAGAAAAAATTGCTGCAGAGGGAAGGTTTTCTGTAGTGCTTTCTCTGGGAGCTGTAAAGGGGCAAATTACCTCGAAGGAAATTGGGTTCGGAAAAGTAACTGCGCAATGTACGGTAGCCGCTGAAGCGCATGGACCAGGCTTGGGTGTTTCTGCGGGCGGCGGGGTGGATATCAGTAGAACCAAGGCACGCGCTTCAACTCAATTTGGAGTTGTTACACCCGCGGGTGGTTTGGTATTACAAGGGCAATGCACATTAAAAAATAATATTAAGAACGAAGAAAACGTTGCTTTACAGGTTCCTAAAGGGCTCTCGTTATCTGGGAGATAAATATTATGATGAACATAAGCACAATGGCGAAGTTAACTTTATTAATCAATCTAGTGGTGAGCATGCAGGTTTCGGCTGATGTCGATATGCAGCAAGCGTGTGCAAACATAGCACGTAAGATAGCAGAAGATAATTCCTTAAAGTCAACACAGGATAAAATAAAAACATGGGAAACTTATAAAGACCAATGTGCTGGCAAAGGAGTTTATCATAGTTATTTAGCAGATTTTTATGCCGGTGATGGGAGATTAAAAGAGAGCAGAGAATTATCGGAATGGATTGTAAAAAATCCCACATTTGACACAAGATTTGCTGAAAAAAATTTGGTTATACTTGATTCTTTAGAAAAGAAGACGGTATCTGAAAAAAATAGAATTGATCTCATATTAAAAAAATATCCAAATTGGTATGCTGGTTATGCGTTACTTGGTTTTTTTGAACTAAGGGAGCTTCGAAACTTTATAAAAGCTCGGGAAAGTTTTGAGAAAGCCAATGCATTAGAAGAAAGTGCAGAAGCCTATAGTGGGCTCACCATTGTTCATTATCTATTGAATGAATATCAAAAAGCTGTCGATGCTTATCAGAAAGCCTTAGATTTAGATCTTGGTATTATTATAAATAAGGGCGCAGCCGCCGCGGCGGTGGATTCGGCTATGATTTTGGGTTATTGGGGAGGCGCTCAAGCTGTTTTGACCGCACAAAAAGAAGGTATGCCTTCGATTGTAGAAGATCCTATCTATTTGTCCTTAAAAAAACGTTTAGATAATTATTTGGCGGATAAGTGCAACAAGATGACAAAGACAAAATAGTGGCCAATTGTTAGGTCAAATAATTGCCAAGGGCGATTTAGAAATTATTACTGGAATGGACTTTGCATACAACTCAGGGAATTAATAGCCTGTGGATCCTTAAAGTTAATGTTTCAACAAGGTTGCTCTCGTATTACGATGTCGTAAGATTGGCAAACATCCGCATAAAGTTTCGCGGAAGATTTGCGGTGAGTCTGTCCATTAATTTGTGTAAATAACCATTACCTAAATTACCTGACACGATCAACAACTCTATCACCGAACTCAATGATAAACCAATTCATGGCTCCGTTCCAGTTCTGAATCGGCATAGTCCATTTTTTGGATATGTTATTGATCGCTAGATACAACAACTTAAAAACCGATTCGTCGTTTGGAAATACCCGCTTGCATATTCTCCTCGCACTTGATCGGGCAATCTCTTTTCAGTTGATCACCCAAA
>DAORSV010000026.1:0-21033 GCA_035443705.1 Gammaproteobacteria bacterium | reverse complement strand
TTCTCTAAAAATGAGACAATTAACGCTGTTTAACAAGTATTTTAAGGCAACCTAATGAGTGAACCCATAATGTCTGAAAACACCTATGATTCGACCAATATTAAAGTCCTAAAAGGCCTTGATGCGGTTCGAAAGCGTCCAGGTATGTACATCGGTGATACAGATGACGGTACGGGTCTACATCACATGGTATTCGAAGTGGTTGATAACTCTATTGACGAGGCGCTTGCCGGTTATTGCACATCCATTTTGGTCACTATCCATATGGACGAGTCCGTCACGGTTAAAGACAATGGTCGTGGTATCCCAGTTGATATTCATGAAGAAGAAGGGCGTTCTGCCGCAGAAGTCATTATGACTATCTTACATGCAGGCGGAAAATTCGATGCCAATTCCTACAAAGTCTCTGGTGGTTTGCATGGCGTTGGAGTATCTGTCGTAAATGCCCTGTCCGAAGTATTAAATCTCCGTATTCGGCGGGATGGGAAAGTTTATGAGCAGGTTTATCGTGATGGAGAGCCAGACGCGCCATTGGCAGAGGTTGGCGAAACTGATGCAACAGGTACGGAAATTCACTTTAAACCAGCAGGAACAACGTTTACGAGCATTAAATTTAATTATGATATTCTGGCCAAACGATTAAGAGAATTATCTTTTTTAAACTTGGGCGTTAAAATTCATCTCGTTGATGAACGAACCAATAAAGAAGACGTTTTTTCATACGAAGGCGGTATTCGCGCCTTTGTAGAACTTTTAAATCGCAACAAAGAAGTTGTTAACCCTCAAATCTTTTATTTTTCAACAGAGCGACAGGGTATTGTCGTAGAAGTTGCTATGCAGTGGAACGATACGTATCAAGAAAATCTATTTTGTTATACCAATAATATTCCTCAACGCGACGGTGGAACACATTTGGCTGGGTTTCGGGGGGCTTTAACCCGAACGTTAAATACCTACTTAGAACAAGAAGGTTATTTAAAGAAAGCAAAAGTCGCCACAACAGGTGACGATGCTCGCGAAGGTTTGACGGTTGTTTTATCGGTAAAAGTGCCCGATCCGAAGTTTTCTTCGCAAACTAAGGATAAATTGGTTTCTTCTGAAGTGAGGCCTGCAGTAGAAGCGGCAATGGGTGAGAAATTCCAAGAATATTTAATGGAAAACCCACCCGCGGCAAAAGCGATAGCGCTTAAAATTATCGATGCAGCGCGTGCGCGTGAAGCAGCGCGAAAAGCAAGAGAGATGACGCGCAGAAAAGGTGCTTTGGATATTGCAGGCTTGCCTGGGAAATTAGCAGATTGCCAAGAAAAAGATCCCGCATTGTCTGAGTTGTATCTGGTAGAGGGCGAGTCTGCTGGTGGATCAGCTAAACAAGCGCGTGATCGTCGAACGCAAGCTATTTTGCCGTTAAAAGGTAAAATCCTCAATGTTGAAAAAGCCAGATTTGACAGAATGATATCTTCAGTGGAAGTGGGTACTTTAATTACAGCCTTAGGTTGTGGAATTGGGCGAGAAGATTACCATCCTGAAAAATTAAGATATCACAGCATTATTATTATGACCGATGCTGACGTCGATGGTTCGCATATTCGGACTCTATTGTTAACCTTCTTTTTTAGACAAATGCCTGAAATTATAGAGCAGGGCCATATCTTTATTGCTCAGCCGCCATTGTATCGTGTTAAACGCGGTAAACAGATACAATATGTTAAAGACGATAAAGATTTGAATGAATATCTTATTCAAATTGCATTAGAAGATGCGCAATTATTTGTAAATCCAGTAGCCCCCCCTATCGGAGGCGCTACATTGGAGCGGCTTGCAAAACAATATTTGCATGTTATGGATATTTTTGCACGTTTGTCTCATCGTTATCCTACAACCGCGTTAGAGGCTTTAATTTACATTAAACCCGTCACGCTGACCCAGTTACAGAATGAATCCGAAATGCAATCCTGGATAAGGGAATTTCAGCAACAAGTAGAACAACACGTCAAAAATGGAACGCATTTTCAATTAAGCCTAACAGAAGATCGCGAACGAAAGGTTTATTTGCCGAGTATTCAAATGATGTCGCATGGCGTAGAGAGCTTTTATCGTTTCTCCTATGAGCTTTTCATTTCGCATGATTATCAAGCGATCGTTGCATTAGGGGACGCTGTGCGCGATCTTCTAGAAACTGGGGCTTTTATACAAAGAGGTGAGAAAAAAGTTTCAATTTTAAGTTTTAAAGACGCCCTAGCCTGGTTAATGGAAGAAGCTAAAAAAGGCCAACAAATATCACGTTATAAAGGTTTGGGAGAGATGAATCCTGATCAGCTATGGGAAACAACGATGGATCCCAGTGTGCGTCGCATGTTGCAAGTAAAAATTGATGATGCCGTTGCCGCAGATCAAATTTTTACCACGTTAATGGGCGATAATGTTGAAAGTCGTAGAGAATTTATTGAGACCAATGCATTATTAGTAGGGAATTTAGATATTTAATTCAGCGATGCTGAGTTTTTTTATTAAAGGGAGTAATATGTTTAGTCAAATGTTTAGTCAATTAGGAATAATATCCGATGTAAGGGTATTTTTTGCGGCACCTCTGATTGCTGATTTAAAAAGCGATAATTATAAATACGATGGAAAATCGCTCAACCTCAGGCTTATTGAAATGAACGATCAACAGCTTGAAGAAATATTAGCCTTATTTCTTGAGAAAAAGCTATCTTCTAAAATTGGTAGCCTTAATGTTCAAGGCAACAATCTGCAATTCCTGCCTGCGAGTATTGGGGAGTTTACCGAGCTATGGAGCCTTGATATATCTAATAACCGATTGGAAACATTACCAGAAACGCTTTGGAACTGTAAAAAGTTGAAATGCCTAAATGTGGAGGACAATTGTTTGAAGGTATTGGGAGGTGGGATTTGGCAATGTTTGCAATTGCAAAAGCTTTATGCTGCGAAGAATGATCTAGAAGAGATTCCATATGCGGTCGGGGGTTGTTTTGAATTAGAAGAGCTTTCTTTGGACACAATCCCATTTTTAACAACGGTTCCAGATACGATAGAGGGGTTGCAATTAAGATGGCAGGGATTGCTGACGAGTCTGGCGTGGTTCCAGAACGAGAGGGTCGAGATGCTTGCAAGTATTTTTAAGATTTTGGAAACTCAGGCACCGAGTGATGTCTTAGAAAAGGCTTCGGAGCCGCGGTTATCGACGAAGCCTTTGCAAATAATTCTTGGTTATTTGACGGATAGAACAGAATACAAAGAGCTGATACCCAAATCGCCTGATCCTGTAGTATGGGGTAACCGTGTCCCAGAGTCTTTACGGCACTTGTTTAGTATTTATAAACAACGCATGATCCCTCCTCAAAATGAAGGTCACCCTCAACCCAAAAAATCGGGTATATCTTGTAAAAACGCTGTTTAAGTAAATTCAGCTTATGCCTGTAGGTATTACTGTCTTGGAGATGTTGGGCTGCTTGGCTTTGATCTTACAGACAAATAATGATTTCCTGTATAAGCGAGCTCTGCAACCATTTGACCCTGCGGTATTTCTGTTTTATTACGCGTGGTGCCCATGGTTCCGTTCCAGTTCGCAAAATAGTATTGGAATTCGGGATTTTCTGATCTCGTATCGACAATGGCAATCACAATTTTAAGTTCTTTCGCGAGAGCTAATATTTCTTCCTCTCCAGCCCAGTCGCGATCTCTAAATTCTAGCGTACTTCGACGACGCAGGATATTTACGAGAGCAGTTCCACCATCTTCTGGCCTTGTTCCTGGGAATGTCTTTGCAATAGGGAAATTGTTTTTCTGCAATTGAAGCACTACGGCTTCGTAAAAACAATTTCCTATTTCTGGAACATCTGTTAATTCCCACCCTGCTATTGTTTTAGGGCCTATTTTAGATTGAGATGCAGCTATGGCTTCAGCTTCAGATAGTTTCAGTGCATTTGCAAGTTGAAGTTCCGCTTCCACTTTATAATCATACATTTCTTTGGGTTCATTGGGTTCATTGGGTTTTTGTGCGGCTGCAAAAAGCAGAGCAGGCGTTACTGTCTCCTCTTGAGGAAGATGGATCCTAACGTTTGGCACGCTTTCTGATAAATATTTATCTAATTTAATCAAACCTTCGGGCCAAGACTGCCACAGCCAAAAAGTTTTTTTGTAATGCGAAACCTCTGTTGAAAGCAATGCAGCGTTTTCAGAATTCTCTTTTAAATAATCTATTACGAGATGATACTGTCCTTCTTTTAGGTCTTCGAGTGGTTTAGATAGCGCGGCTATAGTAGCTTTTGCTTCGCTCCTCTGCAGCTCTAATAGCGCAAGGTAATGCGTTTTTGCCTCGGGTGCTACTGTAGTAAAAACAAGCCATGTTGTTCCAAACCAGCCAATGTTATCGACAGTCGAAATTGCATTCTCAGTCTTAGCGAGTTTTTCTTTTATTGAGTAGTCATTCAATAATAGTGCATTAAAACGCTCCGTTGCTGCATCGATATGAGAAAGCAATATTTCACTTTCGTTAATGAGTCGTGTTTTGATATATTGTCTGACCTTTATAGCCTCATCAGGTAATAGATCAATAGGCAAGGGCAAAGTATCTACGTCATTGATTGCCTTTAGCAATCGTGTATAACGTTCTTGTATAACAGGGGTTGTCTCAAAATCTGCAAAAAACGCTTCGCCAAAGCCGCATTTTATGGCGGTCTCTTTAATTTTTGCTAATTCTATTGCTTGTTGTCTCAATGCTTCATTATCAATTGCGCGTTTCCTTTGTACGTCCAGCGTGTTTTGTTGCATTTTATGCTGTTTGGTATAATCAAATATTTCGGGAGCGTGCTTTAGTTGTTCTGTTATCAAGCGAGCCAAGGGATGATCCAATGGCAATAAAACTGAAGATATTTTATTTGTTTTGGACGCGTTTTGTTTTACGATTGTCTCGCTTTGATTTTTGAGCTCTGCATTTTCTAAAGTTTCCATGGGGATAGTACGTGCTCTATTGGTTACGAGCGATGTCAGCGCAGTAGCAAGACCACGTATTTTTTTGAAAATTTTAAAGCTTTTTATTTCTATTAATTCACTGGTTATCAGACCACCCAAGCGAGGAGTAATTTTTCTTGAGAAAATGATAGCCGGCGTGGGTATAGATTTTTCAGGCACACTTTCTTCAACCAAATAAATTCTAAGCCCTTTGGTTAATTCACGATTAGCGGCGCTGCCTAATGCCGAGAGTGGCAATTCCGCGGCGTTGTTGGCGTAGCCTAGAACAGTCTCCAATACGGTTGGCGAAGGCGATGCTGGTGGGACCTCTGATCCTTGGACGGCTGTTCTTAAAGCTCGTCCTGCTTGAATCATGCGAAGAGTCGCGATAACATTTGTATTTGCAACAGGGCGTACTTTTCGCATGACAGCCTGAATTGTTTTTTCCTTAAGGTTTAGCGGTTTTCCTGTGTCACTGCAAACATGAAGATTTCCCGTAGTGGCTTGTAATTGCGTTTTTACCAAGGTTGGCAGTGCTAAAAGATTAGCTATATCTGGAATTAAGGCACCACAAGCCTGATAAACAGCCGCCTCTGCATCGCTCATGTCCTGTATGTTCTCGAGAAAAACTTTTTCTTCTGGAATTTGTAGCGTTTGTCTTAATGTGCTATCTAGCATTTGATAAATAACAGAATTCATTTGTTCTTTTAAAAAAGGCGTCAAACTACTATCTCGCATTAAAGTGCGTATCGCATTTTCAGTAATATTTCCGACAACAGCACCGCTCGCGTCAAGACACTTTTTCATCAGTTGATTAATTTTGGGCGAAATATTCTCAGCCAAGGGGCTTAGCGAAGCATTGCCGCGATTTTTGAGTGCTTCCAACTGCTTCAATACGGTAGCGCGAACGCCTGTATCCGATTTTGTCTCACCAACTTGTGGATTCATGATGAGGCTTTTTGCATAAGTGATCAAAGCGTCTCTTTTGCTTGGATTTGTAATACAAGTAGCCAATATAGCAATTGTAATCGGAAAATTCATGCCAGTGACTGTTATTGCACAAGTCGTTAATGCAGCTGTTGTGCCGGCGTTTACTGCTATACCGAGTAGCTCTCTGCCCAAGAGATCACCCGCACCTTTAGAAACAACACTGAGGTTATCTAGAGCAGTATTATAACAAGCATTCGTTAGCAAATAGGTGACTTGATCTAACTGTGATTCTGCATTAGGTTCTGCACGCATCGTGATAGCTAAATACGTTGCCATTCGAACAGGTTCCATTGTTTCGTATAAAACAATCAGTCCTTTTAAGGGGTCAAGCATTATTTTAAACTGTTCTGCAGTTTGGTTAATAAAAGCATTAAAATCAAATCCGGGTTGATCCCAATACTCAAGAAACACTTCGTTTATCATGCCCCATTGCTCGTTAGTACCCGTTAATTCTGCGAGCTCTTGTGCGCTTGTGTAGACTCTTTGAGAACAAAATAGAATAGAAGCATATAACCTATTGAGTTCTGTGTACGTGTTATAAAAACTATATAAGCCTGCACAGGTATGATAAAGATCCAATGCATCAGAAGCGGGTCCTCCCGCACTATGGATTGCGCTTGCTAAGACATGTTTTCCTTGATCTATTTTTCCAACACCCGCTCCCATTGCTTTTTTAACGCCATGGAGTGCTAAGGCTGGATTAACTCCAAAGGTCATTAATTGTGTGGTTGCAGATTGTATTTTAGAAAGCATGTCTGTGCCAGCAGCAAATGGAAATAATGTAGATAGCCGCCTTGTTAGTATCTCGGGGATGCGTGCAATATTAGGGCCTTCGGTTGCCAGTAAGCTATACAGATCCCGACTGAGTGCGATTAATTCAGCTGTGGCTTGCGTACAGGTGGTAATTTCTGCTGTCAGTGCTCGAGGACTAATGCTATGGCGAGCCGAGCGTGTTAAGCATGTGGAGGTTGTTGCTGCTGTGGTTGTGACTAGAGCATTCACTTGAGGCTGATCATTTTTTTGTTCAGCGTTATCTTTATTTTTTTGACCATTGTGCATATCAATCCCCTTGTATCTTATTAAATGGCAGCTAAATTCAGAGCGGTTTTCGCATTATTTTCGTGCAGTTACACGATGTTTAATTTATGTCTGTGAGATTTTAGAAAATCTAAAGGCGAGCGATACTATCAACATATTCAATCTCCGAGACATTAACATTTTTATTACTTCTAAGTATGACGCTAACACACTTAAAATTCAAGATAGATAGGATTTTTATTTTCACCCTAATTTT
Organism: Gammaproteobacteria bacterium; assembly: GCA_035443705.1. GTDB lineage: Bacteria > Pseudomonadota > Gammaproteobacteria > UBA6186 > Azoamicaceae > CADEGZ01. Next base: position 13,778 of record DAORSV010000026.1, on the reverse strand, counting down.
TAAAGTATTTTTTAGTGCATATACAACTAGAGAAAACACGGTTAAAGTGTTTTATTTTTCTCATAAATGCCGCAGAAGAACATTTTTATTACTTTTAAATATGGCGATAAAATATTTAGATTTTAATCCTGTGCAATAAGGGTGTTCATATATATCATTAGCACACAATATGTAATAAAAAAAACGATAGATTGTATTATTTTATTTATAAACAACCTATCGCTTAACAATTGCATCATTGTACTTATGAATAACCTATCATCGAACGTGTGCATGTCAATCTCCTGTATTGCATGAACTTATTTTCTATTTTACAGAAAGCAAATTAAGTTTCTACCCGTGCGATCAAGGGGATGTTGAAAATAAATTTCTAATTGACAATTTAGGGTAGGTCAAATTATTAGCTGGGTGTTCATTTTACGATAGTTTCCAGCGTTTCCCTAATCCAATGTTCTGCTTCTTTATTTAATACGGTTGCTGTTTTTTCTTTAGACTCAATAATAGGCCCAATCACAACCTGAATCGTTCCGGGTTTTTTAATAAAAAATCCGCGCGGCCAATACAGTCCTGCATTGTGTGCAACAGGCAATATAGGATATCCCGTGGCCTCTGCAAGCGCTGCGCCGCTGCGAGAATAAGGACGGTTCATATTGGGAGCAACGCGGGTGCCTTCTGGGAAAATAACAACCCAGCGACCTTTTTGTAAACGCTCGAAACCTTGCTGAATTAAAGCCTTAACAGAATTAAATTGTTTTCTGTCAATCGCGATCGGGTCGAGTAATGCAAGCCCCCATCCAAAAACAGGAATTTTTAATAATTCTTTTTTAAGTACCCAGGATTGTGTTGGAAACAATACCTGCATAAAAATGGTTTCCCACATGGATTGATGATTTGCAAAAATGATTACATTTTTTGTGGGTATATTTTCTTTCCCCGTAACCTTATAGCGAAGACCACAGGTTATTTTGGCCCAAAAGATAAAAAAATGCGACCAACGGGTAATTAAATAGTACCGTGCTTTAAAGGGCAGAAAAAAAAACAGCGTTCCAAGTATGGCAAAAAGAAGTGTGGCTGGAACGAGACCCAGGTAAAACAGAAAATTTCGAAATATCACGGTGCTTTGCTCATCAACAGTGCATCTATGGCGGATGCTAAATCAGAATAAACGGCTATTTGTTTGAGATCGGCGGGAAGGTTTTCATGTGTGCGTTGTCCATTGCCTGTTAAAACCAAAAGTGGTTTGCATCCAGCTGTTTGAGCAGCAATTAAATCTCGCAGAGAGTCTCCAATGGCGGGAACAGGTGTTTTCTTGAGATCAATTTTAAAATGTGTTGCAATATCATTCATGAGCGTAGGCTTTGGTTTTCGGCATTCGCAGTGTGCGTCGGGCAGATGTGGGCAAAATAGCACAAGATCAACATGCCCCCCCAACTTGGCTAAAGCGTCTCGCATTTTTTGATGTATGGACTCTAACATCGCGAGATCAAACAACCCACGGCCCACTCCCGACTGATTCGTTGCAACCGCAACCCAATAACCTGCATGATTGAGTTTTACAATGGCCTCTAGACTGCCGGGAATGGGGTTCCATTCTTCAGGCGATTTAATAAAATCTGGGGATTCAACATTAATAACCCCATCTCTGTCTAAAATGACAAGCGGTTTCATAATAAGGAAATATCCGCGATTTCTAAAAATAAGACTCGCAAACGATGCAGTAATCTTAAGCGATTATTACGTAGCGTGAGATCATCAACCATCACCATAACGTCTGTAAAAAATTGATCAATGGGCTCTCTTAATGTTGCCAAGGATTTTAGGGCTTCTGTGTAATTCCCGACCTGCAAGAGTGGCGCAACTTCTTTTTCTTTAGCGGCCAACTGAAGCCATAATGTTTTTTCAGCATTTTCTGTCAACAAATCATTTTGGACCGTTAGATCTCTAAAGATATCTGTATCACATTTGGATAAAATATTTTGTACACGCTTATTGGCTGCTGCCAAACTTTCGGCTTCTTTTAAGGTAATGAAATAATTGATAGCTTGTATGCGTTTATCAAAATCTAGGATATTGGTAATTCGTTTTGCAAAGACAGCTTCGAAAACACGCGGGTTAATGCCTTTATCTTGGTATAAGGCTCTTAGGCGTTCAAAACAGAAATCCAGCACCTGCGAGATAACTTCTGGTTCGGATAGCGTGATTGCTTGGTGTGCATACTGTTCTTTAGCAACATGCAGCAAATCGTTGAGATCACAGTCACACTGTTTTTCGATCAAAATACGTAAAATACCCAGTGCTTGACGTCGGAGTGCAAATGGATCTTTGTCTCCTGTTGGACGATTGCCCAGCCCAAAGATTCCGACTAAAGAATCCAGCCGATCCGCGAGCGCAAGTGCAGCTCCCTCTGGTGTTGTGGGCAAGGTATCTTGCGCAAAACGAGGATGTGCATGATCTTCAATCGCCATTGCAACAGCAACAGGTTCGGAATCATGTAAGGCATAGTAGCAACCCATAATGCTTTGTAATTCTGGAAATTCACCGACCATTTGTGTTAATAAATCGGTTTTGCAGAGTAACCCTGCGCGTTCGGTATACAAGGGATCCGCGTGAATTTTAGGCGCAATCAACATGGCAAGTTTTGCAAGGCGTTCTGATTTATCCCATAAAGTGCCAAGCCCCCATTGGAAGCGGACTTGTTTTAAATCAATAAGACGCTGGTGCAAGGGGATTTCTTTGTCAAGGCGATAATAAAAAACAGCATCAGCAAGACGCGCTGCTATAACGCATTCGTTTCCATTAACAACTGCGGCTGGATTTTTACTGTTGATATTACTTACCAATAAAAAGTGTGGTAGTAATTTCTGAGATTGATCTTCAACGGGGAAACAGCGTTGATGTGTTTGCATAGAGGTAATTAGCGCTTCTCTGGGAACATCTAAAAAAGCCTTATCAAAAGAGCCGAGTAATACAACAGGCCATTCAACAAGACCTGTCACCTCGTCGAGCAAGGTATCCTCAATAATGGCATTGATTTTTTTTTCTGTCGTGATTCTCGTGATTTCAGAAAGAATTTTTTCGCGTCGTTTCTCAAAATTGGCGATGACAAAGCCTTTGTTTAAAACAGATTCATAGTCTTTTGGATCAGAAATAGGCAGCGCTTCTGGATGATGAAAGCGGTGCCCATAAGTTAAATTGCTGCTTTTAACGCCGAATATTTCGGTTTGTATAACTTTGTGATCCCATAAAAGCACAATCCAATGAATGGGTCGTACAAAACTGTCTGTCTGTGTTCCCCAACGCATACGTCTGCCAAAAGGTAGCGCATTTAAGGCTTCTGTGAGTAAATCGGGGATCAATTGCTCTGTCGCTTTACCTGGTTCGTTTTTTTCAAACACCAGCCAAGAACCTTTATCGGTTTCTTGTAAAGAAAGTGCGTCTATGGATACGCCACAGGATTCCGCAAAGCCTAAGGCGGCTTTGGTGGGTTTTCCGGTTTCGTCAAAGGCCGCATTTTTTGCAGGGCCTCGTTTGGTTGTTTGCCGCGAGGGTTGTTGTAGGGATAAATCGCTGATGCGAAGAGCTAATCTTCGCGGTGTCGCAAAACTTTCCGTCTTTGTAAATGTTAGATCTGCAGCGTTTAGCATTTTTCTGAAGTGTTCCACAAAAGTGATTTGCAGTTTGTGCAAATTTTTAGGGGGTAACTCTTCGCACCCAATTTCAATTAATAAATTTTTGTAAGGGCGGACCATTGTATCCGCCGACCCCATAGGATTAGCCATGTTTTTTTTCCTGTTCGAGTGCTTTAGGATGCAGCATTGGAAACCCTAATTTTTCGCGAGATTTATAGTACGTCGTCGCGACAAGCATTGCTAAGGTTCTCACGCGCAAAATATATCGTTGTCGTTCTGAAACCGATATTGCACGGCGTGCATCCAGCAAATTAAAAAGATGCGACATTTTTAAAACCATTTCATAAGCGGGCAATGGCAAATGATATTCTGTGTTTAGCAGTGTTGCTTCAGCTTCAAAATCGTCAAATTGCTTAAATAAATTATCGACATTGGCTTTTTCAAAATTGTAAGCAGACATTTCTGCTTCATATTGTTTAAAAATATTGCCATAGGTAATGGTTCCCAGTGGTCCTGTTGTCCACACCAGATCTTGAATGTGGTTTACACCTTGAACAACCATCGCAAGGCGTTCGATACCGTACGCAATTTCTCCCATCACAGGCTTACATTCTAAGCCACCGACTTGTTGAAAATAAGTAAATTGGGTCACTTCCATGCCGTTTAGCCACACTTCCCACCCGAGCCCCCAAGCGCCTAAAGTGGGCGATTCCCAGTTGTCTTCTACAAAACGAATGTCATGAACGAGCGGATCAATGCCAATGGTTTTTAGTGATTCGATATAAATTTCTTGAATCTCCAAAGGAGAAGGTTTTAATACAACTTGGTATTGGAAAAAATGTTGTCCTCGATTAGGATGCTCACCATAGCGCCCATCGCCAGGCCGGCGAGAAGATTGAACGTGTGCCGCATTCCAGGGCTCGGGTCCAATGGCGCGTAAAAAAGTTTCGGGATGAAAGGTCCCGGCCCCAATTTCCATATCGAAGGGTTGTAACAGCACGCAGCCCTGCTGGTCCCAAAAATCCTGTAAAGTGGCAATTAAACCTTGGAAAGTTTTTAGATTGTATGACATTTTACTAACTGGCTCTTTTGTTGAGAGAATACCTATAATACCTTATCAAACCTTGTGGGAGTGAAGCAATGCAGTATGGACCAGTGATGATTGATTTAGAAGGAAAAACGCTTTTGCCGTCGGAGCATGCGCTTTTAGCACATCCGCGGGTAGGTGGGGTTATTTTCTTTACGCGTAATTATCAAGATATCGCGCAACTCAAGGCTTTAATTATTGATGTGAGAGCAGCGGCTCAAAAACCTTTATTGTTGGCGGTTGATCATGAAGGGGGGCAGGTATGGCGCTTTAACGAAGGATTTACAAAGTTACCCCCTGCAAAACATTATGGCGATTTATATCAACAGGATCCTGTAGAGGCTTTAAAGCGAGTGCGCAATGCCGGATGGGTAATGGCGACGGAGCTTTTGGATTGTGGAATCGATTTTAGCCTTGCGCCTGTTTTAGATTTAGAGAAAGGAATGAGCGAAGTGATTGGCGATCGTGCATTTGCGCGCGACCCACAGACGGTATCTGAATTAGCAAAAGCCTTTATTCAAGGGATGAATGCGGTCGGAATGTCTGCGATGGGTAAACATTTTCCAGGTCATGGCGGATGCGTTCCTGACTCGCATATTGCGAAACCTGTTGATGATCGCACGTTAGAGGCATTGTTAGTGGATGATTTAGTTCCGTTTGCAAATTTAAGTAACATTTTAGGTGCGGTGATGCCTGCGCACATTACATATCCTGCGGTAGATACTGTGCCTGCAGGTTTTTCGCGCCGTTGGTTGCAAGATATTTTAAGAGGCCAACTTGCTTTTAAAGGCGCGATTATCAGCGATTGTTTGTCGATGAAAGGTGCAGCTATCGGTGGCGATTTTGTGGTAAGAGCACAAATGGCGATCGATGCCGGTTGCGATATGGTGATTTTATGTCAGCAAACCCGTGATCTTGTAATGTGGTTTTTAGATAATTTGGGCAGAGATAGCACGGCAGAATCCAGTCAGCGCTTATCAAATATGGCTGGGCAATTCCAAAACGAAGCTCGGAAAGCGAAAAAGCCTGTTGTGGCACTCGTTTAACATAACAGAAGAAGAAATTCAAAACTTGAGGTCACAAATTGTGACCTCAAGTCGGTTAATTTTTAAGCCATCTCGCAACCGATTTTGCAAAATACGTTAAAATCGCATCTGCACCTGCACGTTTAATGCATAACAGAGACTCTAAAATGGTTTCGTGCTCGGGTAGCCAACCGTTTTGAATTGCGGCCATGTGCATGGCATATTCACCACTCACTTGGAACACAAACGTGGGCACTTGGAATTGATCTTTCACGCGGCGCACGATATCTAAATAAGGCATCCCCGGTTTGACCATCACCATATCTGCCCCTTCTTTCAAATCCAAGGCAATTTCTCTTAACGCTTCGTCGCTGTTTGCGGGATCCATTTGATAACTTTCTTTAGAACGCTTTCCTAAAGCGGGTGCAGAGCCGACGGCGTCGCGAAAGGGGCCATAGTAGCTAGAAGCATATTTTGCAGAATAAGCGAGGATGCGGGTGTTCGAAAATTTTGCAGATTCTAGCGCTTGGCGTATGCCTAAAATGCGCCCGTCCATCATATCGGACGGTGCGATAATATCAACGCCTGCTTCTGCACATCTGAGCGTTTGTTGCACTAAAATATCAACGGTTTCATCGTTTAATACATGACCGTGTTTATCGATTATTCCATCGTGACCGTGTGTGGTATAGGGATCTAATGCAGCATCTGCAATCACCCCTAATGTTGGAAAATTTTCTTTTAGCGCGCGTATCGCGCGTGGAATTAATCCTTCAGGGTTATAAGCTTCTTTAGCTTCTTCCGATTTTTTATCAAGTGCGATTTTTGGGAATAAAGCAATCGCAGGAATTTTTAATTCAACCAGCGTTGCGGCTTCTTCTAGCAAAAGATCAATCGTTAGACGCTCAATACCCGGCATTGATAAAATCGGTTCACGATGATTGTGTCCTTCGTGAATAAAAACAGGATAGATCAAATCATCGACTTTCAGTGTATTTTGGCGCATGAGTCGGCGCGAGAAATCGTCTTGTCGCATGCGGCGCAATCGCGTGTATGGATAGCCGGCCATGAGTTACCTCTTTTTTGGATTCCTTTCAAGATACCAAATTTATTTTATTTATAATATTGCTGTAATAAAATACAGCTTATTGGATGTTGGTTATTGGCTGTAGAAAATGTTAAAATACCCTCTTAATATTAAAATATAACTTAAGAGATCAACGGAAATGAGCGAAACGACCCAAGACTTATTAGTCATCCAGCCTCAGTTGCCTATTGGCAGCCTAGAGGCCTATATTCAACGCATTAATGATATCCCGATACTCACGGTTCAGGAAGAGCAGCGTTTAGCGACGCAATTCCAAGAACAAGGTGATCTTAAAGCCGCGCAACAGCTCGTTTTAGCGCATCTTAAATACGTTGCACGCGTGTCTCGGGGTTATCTGGGTTATGGTTTGCCGTTGGGTGATTTAATCCAAGAAGGGACGGTGGGCTTAATGAAAGCGGTTAAGCGCTTTGATCCCAAAATGGGCGTGCGTTTGGTTTCTTTTGCCGTTCATTGGATTAAGGCAGAGATACACGAATATATTTTGCGCAATTGGCGTATTGTTAAAGTAGCGACCACTAAGGCACAACGGAAGTTATTTTTTAATTTGAGAAGTGCTAAAAAACGATTGGGGTGGAGTACTAAAGAAGAGGTAGAAACCATCGCGAGCGATCTCGGCGTTTCACATGCAGAAGTCCGGCGCATGGAAGAGCGTTTAAATGCACGTGATGTTGGGTTTGATTTGCCTGCTGCTAATTCGGACAGCGATAGTAGCCACTCATGGGTGCCGTCTGAATATTTAGAAGATCAAGCGGCTAACCCTGCTGTTCAGTTGGAAACCGAAAATTGGGATGCCTCTGCAGATGGTCAGTTAAAAATCGCTTTTGAGAAATTGGACCCCCGTAGCCAGGCCATTTTAGAAAAACGTTGGTTATCCGACAATAAAGAAACGCTGCAAACATTAGCAGAACTTTATCAAGTTTCCCCAGAACGTATTCGTCAATTAGAAAGTAACGCGCTTAAAAAGCTTAAGCAGCTAATGATAGCTGCTTAACTTCAATTTTCTCTGGGAACACACTAAGAGATCTCTGTCGCTTTAACCTGATCTTTAACTGGGTTGGCGTTTGTTAAGGTCAGCCCCTTTAATATATTTAATGCCTCATGTAGCTGATAATCGGTATACAGCAGATCAGTGGCTGAAGGCTCTTTTGAAGAGGGTGTTTTCTCGCTCAATTTCTCTTTGTCCTTGTTTGTCTCTTTATTCTTGTCTTTACTTTCCACCTTAATTTTGGGGTCTGTTTTCTGATCTATCTTTTGATCGATGCTTTTTTCATCATCTTTTGCATTGCCATTTTCAAGATGTCTTTGCAAATCGGCTTCGCGGAATAGCAATGCGTTGAGATCATTTTTTTCGGGTGCTGGGATTTTCAAATTTTGTACCAATATATCGGGCACAATGCCGGTTGCTTGTATAGATCGTCCTGCAGGCGTGTAATATAAAGCGGTTGTTAATTTAAGACCGCGATTGTCTTTTAGTGGTAGTACGGTTTGCACAGTGCCTTTGCCCCAAGTTTGATCACCAACGATGACAGCACGATGATAATCTTGTAGGGCGCCAGCAACAATTTCAGCCGCTGAAGCAGAACCTCGGTTAACCAGCACAACCATGGGAGCACCATTTAAAAGATCTCCTGCATGCGCTTTTTCTTTAATTTGCGAGCCTGGAATACGTCCTTTTGCGTAAACGATAACATTATCATATTGTTTTAATTTATCGCGATCGAGAAAAGTATCCGCGATCTGTACAGCGGTGTCTAATACGCCGCCTGGATTATTACGGAGATCCAGTATAATGCCTTTTAATTTTCCGCCATTATTCTTTTTGAGTGCTTGCAGTGAACGCGTTAACTCATCACCAGAATTACTTTGAAATTGTGAAACACGTACATATCCAAAATTATCATCTAACATTTTGGTGCGTACACTTTGTACGTTGATGGTATCTCGAATAACGGTTATTACAAGAGGTTTATTTTCGCCTTGTCGAAGAATTGTTAAAACAATTTTACTGCCTTTTTCGCCACGCATTTTTTCAATCGCTTCTTGAGCCGTTAATCCTTTAACTGCCGTGTCATCCAATTTAATAATCAGATCACCTGATTGGATCCCTGCACGTTGCGCGGGTGTATCATCAATCGGACTAATGACGCGGATAAATCCTTCTTCTGGCATAACTTCAACACCTAAACCACCAAATTTACCGCTGGTGCTGGCTTTTAAATCGGAAAATTCGTCCATGCTAAAATAGCTGGAATGGGGATCAAGCCCTGCCAACATGCCACGCATGGCATTTTCAAATAAGACTTCATCAGAGACGGGCTTAACGTAATATTCTTTAATATATTCGATGACTTTGGTAAATCGTTGGAGATCAGCGATAGGCAGTTTTTCTTCTTTGGAGGATGCCTCTGCAGAGACAGTTACTGGCATTAGGATCAAAGCAGATCCGATCAGGCTTGCTTTTAGAAGTGTCATCATTTTTTCTGGTCTGGATTGCATAGCCAATTTCTCCATTTGGGATCAGGGTGCGTTTGTTGAATAAGTTTGTCGAATAGATTACCTATCCTTTCTGGCCTTTAATCAAACTTTAGAAAGTATAATCCGCTTTCTCAGAAGCTGCTGTCTTCGAATCCTAATAATAAAATGATCTTACTGTTTTGTCGCTAGCAAGTCGAGCGTCATTATCACGCTTCCTGTCATCTCTATAGGTTTTGATTGTCCTAACAAGCTGATAATCGTGGGAGCGATATCGGATAAGACGCCGTGTTCATGGTTAATTCTGGCAGGACGGCCAACATACAGGAAAGGTACGCGCGCCAGGGTGTGGGCTGTATGGGGTTGGTGAGTGACCTCATCAAACATCATTTCTGCATTTCCGTGGTCCGCAGTGATAATCGCGTCAACGCCTTCTGCCTTTAAGGCTTCAATAACTTGCCCTAAGCAAATGTCCAATGCTTCAATCGCCTTTACGGTGGCATCAAAATTGCCCGTATGGCCGACCATGTCTGCATTTGCATAATTACAAATGATCACGTCATATTTTTTTTCATGAATGGCCGCGACCAATTTTTCTGTTAATTCAAAAGCACTCATTTCGGGTGCAAGATCATAAGTCGCGACTTTTTTGGATGGCACTAAAATCCGATCTTCACCTTCAAAAGACGTTTCATGTCCGCCATTAAAAAAGAAGGTAACATGTGCATATTTTTCGGTTTCCGCGATGCGGAGTTGTCGATAGTGGTTATTTTGCAAATATTCGCCCAGCGTATTATTAAGCGGTGTTGGTGGAAAAGCAATTTTTGCAGTGATTGTATTGGCATATTCTGTAAGGGTAACGAATTCAGAAAGCTTTGGAAAAACAGGGCGTTTAAAGCCGGAAAAATGAGGGTCTGTTAACGTAATGCTTAATTGTCTTGCACGGTCGCTTCTAAAATTCATAAAAATAACAACATCGTTATCTAAAATAGGTGCAGATGGTGTAATCACGGTGGGTTGTACAAACTCATCGGTTTCATTGCGGCTGTAAGCACCCTCTAAGGCTTCGAGAGCAGAACTAAAGGTAAAGGGGGCTTTGTTTTCGGTGAGGAGTTCGTAAACCGTTTTTGTGCGCTCCCAGCGCTTATCTCTATCCATTGCATAGTAACGTCCACTGAGAGATCCGATACGACAGATTTTTTGTAATGCATCTAAAGAATTTGTTGCGCTTTTAGGCGGGGTATCTCGACCATCCAAAAATGCATGCATCACAATGTTTGAGACGCCTTTTTCTTTAGCGAGTTCTATGAGTGCATGGATATGCGATTCATGGCTGTGCACGCCGCCGGGCGATAATAATCCCAAAATGTGTAATGTGCAACCGGGTTGTTTTGCTTTTTCTATCGCTGCTATCAATACCGGATTTTGGTTAAAATGACCATTTTCTATTGCGGTTGAAACTTGCATGAGATCAGACATCAGTACGCGTCCAGCACCTATGGTTAAATGCCCAACTTCGGAGTTGCCCATTTGATCATTCGGTAGTCCGACGGCCAGGCCCGAAGCGTCTAGGGTCGTATGAGGACACTCTTCCAAAAGCCTATCCCAAACCGGTGTTTTTGCTGATTTTATGGCATTAAATTTGAGTGATGCGCTGTAGCCAAAGCCGTCTAAGATAATTAATGCGATGGGGTGTGATGTCATTGCGTCTCTCTGTCCGTGGGGCAAAAATGCATTCTGAGTATTCTAGGGGGTTACGCATCGTTTTCATATAGGGCTTTATATCATTTAGTGTCATAAACGCCTATTTCGAGTATACTCCCCTTTTGGTGCGTGTATCACGGTTATTAAATTTAAATGAAGAGTTGGTTGAATATGGAAGAATGGGTTGTCTTTATAACTAATCATTGGATTTTGGCTTCCCTGCTGGGAGTTGTTCTGACGGCATTTATTATCAATGAAATCATTGGTAGTCATTTCGGTTCAAAACAGGCTGTTTCAACAGAGCGTGCTGTGCAAATGATGAATCATGAAGAAGCGGTTGTGTTCGATGTCCGAACGGAAGCAGAATTTTCAGCAGGACATATTGTTGGCGCAGAGCAGCTAGCAGCGGTCTCACTCGATAAAAAAATGAGCCACTTGCAGAAATACCTGAAGCAGCCAATCATCATCGCGACAGCAACCGGACAGGACACTGCAAAAGTGATGACGTTATTACAAGCAAAAGGATTCCTTCAGATCTTTGTTTTAAGTGGTGGGATGCAAGCATGGAAATCGGCCGGGATGCCCGTGATAAAATCATGAACAGTAAGGAGAAACAAGGGATGAACCCATGAAAAAAGTCATTGTCTACAGTACAGCAATTTGTCCCTATTGCATTCGTGCAAAAGAATTATTGGAAAGCGAAGGTATTCCATTTGAAGAAATTCGGGTTGATTTGGATGTAGCTCGCTTCGAAGAAATGAAACGGATCAGTGGGCAACGAACAGTGCCACAAATTTTTATAGGCGAACAACATGTCGGTGGTTTTTCGGATTTAAAAGCCTTGTACGAACGAGGCGAATTGCACGATTCGCTTCGGTAATTCATTTTTTCAAAATATAAAGAGGAAGCATCAATATGCCAAAAAATGCACAACCACCTGTTAATAAAGCAGCTAATGGGCAAGATTTACACGATCCAAAAGCAGCAGTGAGTACGCCTGTGTTTAATATCCATAGTATTTATGTTAAAGATCTCTCTTTCGAAGCACCTCATAGTCCTCAGATCTTTAACACAGAATGGAAGCCTAAAATTGACTTTGATTTGCAAATGGGTTCTCAGATTTTGTCCGAGCCCGAGTCGATTTATGAAGTAGTGTTACATGTTACGGTAACCATCAAGCTGGGAGAAGCCGCAGAAGAAAAGCCGGCGTTTTTAATTGATATTCAGCAGGCTGGAGCGTTTAGTGTTCAGAATTTTACACCAGAGGCTACGCAGCAATTATTGGCGACGACTTGCGCAACCGTCTTGTTCCCATACGCACGCGAAACTGTTTCAAATCTTGCGACGCGCGGTGGTTTTCCACAATTGGTGTTACCACCCATTAATTTTGATGCGATGTACGAGCATCATCTTAAAACACGTGACACGACGGCAGAATCATCTGTTGCTGAGAGTCATTAATGACGGTTAAAAATAGTTCGATTAAAGATTCACCGATTGCGGTATTAGGCGCAGGTTCCTGGGGAACTGCACTTGCCATTGCCTTGGCAAAAAATGGTCAGGTTGTGCATTTGTGGGATCGTGTTCAGCCGTTATTAGCAGATATATCAGCCATCCGGCAAAATGCCCGATATCTGCCCGACGTGCCATTGCCAGATAATATTGTTATCTGTAATACGCTTGCTTTGGCTTTAGAGCAGGTAAAAGATATTTTGTTGGTTGTACCTAGTCATGGGTTTGCAGAAGCTTTACAAAGTGTTAAACCCTTTTTAACGCCTGCGCATCGTATTGCATGGGGGACTAAGGGGCTTGAGCCAGAAACAGGTCATTTTTTAAATCAGGTAGCAGAGCGTGAACTGGGTGCTGGTCGACCCTACGCGGTTATTTCGGGGCCAAGCTTTGCAAAAGAAGTGGCTATTGGATTACCTACCGCAGTAACTGTCGCTTCAATAAATCAAAAATTTGCCGATGAACTGGCTGTACGTTTTAGTCAAGACAGTTTTAGCGTTTACACGACAGATGACATAATAGGCGTTCAATTGGGTGGGGTGGTCAAAAATGTATTAGCGGTTGCAGTCGGCATTTCAGATGGCGTACAGTTTGGTGCTAACGCAAGAGCGGCCTTAATAACGCGTGGTCTTAACGAAATGATGCGCTTAGGTGAAGTTTTAGGTGCACGCCGAGAGACATTGATGGGACTTGCAGGGTGTGGAGATGTTATTTTAACCTGCACGGATAATCAATCACGTAATCGACGTTTTGGATTAGCGTTAGCAGAAGGATTAACAGAAGCTGAAGCGTTAAATCAGATTGGTCAAGTCGTCGAAGCTGTGTACAATGTGGGTCAGCTTTGTGGTTTAGCGAAGCGGGAGCAGATTGAGCTACCTATAGTGGAACAGGTGTTTCGTATTATGAAGCAAGGGGTTTCGCCACGGGAAGCATTGAAGGTGTTATTTAAAAGGGCACCTGAAAGAGAAAGTTTGACAAATTAGTAAAAAGTTGTCTAACCTAATCTTACAGGTTTAATTAAAACTGAAGGGGAGTCGTTAAAGATGAAAAATGTAGCTAAAGTTGTTATGGTAAGTTTGGTAATGTTAGGGTTGGTCGGCTGTGGCTGCCAAAAGAAATGTGCACCAAAATGCCATACGAAGACAGTATGTCACAAAATGGAAAAGGAACGTTGTGGAAAATAAGTTATTTCTACGATAGAACTTTTGCATGAGGAAACCCCCCATTATTGGGGGGTTTTTTTT
>DAORSV010000025.1:0-21244 GCA_035443705.1 Gammaproteobacteria bacterium | reverse complement strand
TATGGATACACAAAAATACGTAAAAAGACCAATGCTTGCTAAACCCTGGATTTATTTTTTAGCCACTTACATATGGACATGGTCATTCTTTGGGATTGCATACAAAATGGGGGTCAGCGCCGAGAGCGGTCATGCACTGGGCGTGGTTTTAGTTTTATTGGCTTTAGCTGGCCCAGCAGTAATGGGCATTGCTTTTACGTATCTAACACTCAACAAAGAAGGCCAAAAAGACTATTGGAAGAGAATACTAGATTTTAAACGAATATCTTTTAAATGGTATTTAGTTATTTTTTTTCTTATACCCGCTGTCAGTATTCTAGCAGCAATGCTAAATGGCTATTGGGATACGTATTCATTTTCGCACAAACTTCCATCGCTATATTTAACACTATTATCGGTTCCGCTTGTGCCTATTCTGGAGGAACTGGGTTGGCGGGGTTATGTGCTGGATCGTCTACAAGAAAAATATAGTGCGCTGACATCCAGTCTAATTTTAGGTGCTTTGTGGGGACCATGGCATCTGCCAGTATTTTTTTTACATGGCTCTATTTTTGGGCTCATGCCTTTCGCGTCACTGACATTCTGGCTATACATGTATCATGAAATTGTGATCTCTGTTTGTTTTACTTGGATTTATAACAATACCGCTCGCAGCACATTATCAGCTATCTTATTTCATATCGTACTTGAATTTTGCGCCAATACCGGTCTTATCCCCTGGGACAAAGCAGAACACCGTTACAATGTGTCGTTATGGACTCTCTTTGCAATTGTTATAGCCATTATTTATGGTACTAAAACACTAGCTCGTAAGGAAGAGCATTAGAGGCCAGATCTTGATTATGTATTATTTAGGGTGCAGAATAACTCTAAAGAATGGGTAAAAAGTATAGAATCAAGATCTGACCTCTTAAACTGGCTTACTTGGTCTAGAATTAAGAGAAGACCTAAGTAGATATCCAAGGAAAGGAATGGCTATGATGCAATGCAAACTCGGTAGAATTGTTTTGTTTATGGTCCTAAGCGCTTGTTATACGGAAGCCAATGCTGTTGAACTCACAATTTATAGCAGTGCGGCACCTGGAACCCTTTCTTCTAATAATCCTAATTTGAATGAGGCTTTACCCGGGTATGCCTATGTGATCGATCGCAGGGATTTGACATTACAATCGGGTCAAAATGAAGTACGTTACACCCATATTCCGAGTTATATAGATCCGACGACGGTGCAATTTAGATCTTTAACCGACGTGGCAGGTACAGAAATTTTGCAACAAAAATATCGCTTTGATTTATTGAATAATCAAACATTATTAGAGAGTTATTTAGGAAAAGAAATAACCGTTGAGCAAGGTCATGGCTCCGATTTGGGTTCTTTTACAGGCATATTATTAAATACTCAAAATGGTCTTACTTTACAAGATAAAAATAAGCAAATTGTCACAGTAAATAATTATTCTGCCATTCGATTGTCTTTGATAGAAGATGAAGGATTCAAGCAACCCACGTTGTTCTGGAATATTGTTGCAAAAAAACAAGGGTTACATCAAACGGAAACTCGTTATCAAACCAAAGGAATCACGTGGTGGGCAGATTACAATGCACTTTTTGAAGAGAAAGGAGATCCGAATTCAGGAACATTAGAACTGAATTCTTGGGTCACTGTTATGAACAAAACGGGGCTGAATTTTGATAGCGCGGATCTTAAATTAGTCGCCGGAGATGTGAATACTGCCCCGCCCCAGCAGCTACCCAGAGCGAATCTTATGATGGCTGCTAAAGTGGGATATAGTGGATCTGCAGGCTTTACAGAAAAGCCTTTTTTTGAATATCATGTTTATGCGCTCAATGGTAAGATTAGCCTTGCAAATAATGCCACACAACAAATTAAATTTTTGCCAAAAATCTCGAAAATACCGGTTGAAAAGCTTTATATTTATAATAGCAATCCGGGGATGTTATACACGGGATATAACAATACAGAAAGATATGTTAATACCAGCGTGCCTGCGAAGGTGGATGTTTATTTAAAATGGAAAAATACCAGTAGAGCAGGGCTGGGAATACCGTTGCCCGTGGGTCGTGTTCGGATCTCTGCCATCAGCAAATCAAATAAGAGTCCAGAATTTATTGGGGAAGATGTTATTGATCATACTGCTCGCGATGAAGAAATCCAAATTAAAATGGGTAGCGCTTTTGATGTGTCTGTAGAAAAAAAACAAACGGATTTTAGCTTAGATGAGAATCGACATATCCTGGAAGAATCTTTTGAAATTGTGATTAAAAATCATAAAGATCAGGATGTGAAAGTTTTTATTCAGGAAAATTTCTATAGAACAGCCAATTGGGAAATTCTAAAAAATTCCAACCCGTTTGAAAAAATCAATTCAGGTACCATAAAATTTCCGTTAGTCGTAAAGGCAAGCGGTGAGGCAAAAGTGCAATATACTGCACGATACACGTGGTAATTTTTAAAACAACGCCTCTACGCTGGTGCCATAACCACCGTCACTGCCTCCGCCATTCTCTTCATCAAACATTCCTGCTGAGGATCCTCTTCCGGTGGGTAAGGTATCTTCCGTAAAAAATTCAGCCACAGCGCCAGGTTGATCTTCGTGTGCGAGCAATCCCGTATTGGGATCAATTTTAACGCTTACAATGCCCGGAGGCGGTTCTAAAGTGTGCTCTGGTTTATCTTTAAGGACTATTTCCATAAAAGACATCCACATCGGCAAGGCGACAACTCCACCGAACTCTTTTTCGCCTAAGGTACGGGGATCATCAAATCCTACCCAAGTTGTTACAACGACATCGCGATTAAAGCCAGAGTACCAGGCATCAAACCATTCATTGGTTGTACCTGTTTTTCCTGCTAAATCGGCGCGTCCTAGGCTTTTGGCGCGTTGTCCTGTACCGACACTGCTTTGAATCGTATCTTGCAATGCAGCTGTCATTAAATAGGCAATTTGAGGACCAATGCTAACCGTACTGGTTGGAGAAGGCGCTTCATACACTAAATTGCCTTGATAGTCTTTTATTCTTGTAATTAAATTGGGTGTTACAAGATTGCCACCATTCGCAAATACACAATAGCCAGCCGCAACCTCGAGCGGCGTTAATTCGCCAGCGCCGAGTGCCAAGGGTAAATAGGGTGGGAATTTTTCAGGATTAAATCCAAAATTCTTTGAAAATTCTAGAAATTTTTTAACACCCACGGCTTGTAATAATCGAATCGCTACCATGTTTTGTGAGCGTGCAAGACTTTTACGCAAACTCGTTGGACCATAAAATTTGTTGGTAGAATTGTGTGGGCGCCAAACAACGCCAGAAACAGGATCAGTAAACGACAAAGGTGCATCATTAATCTTGGTTGCCAAGGTATAGCCTTGTGCTAAGGCGGCAGCCCAAAGGAAGGGTTTAAAGCCTGAACCGGGTTGTCTTTCTGCTTGTGTAACGCGATTAAAACTACTGAGTCTATAATCAAATCCACCGACCATGGCGAGTATAGAACCCGTATCGGGCGCTAATGCGACAATTGCACCGCCCACTTCTGGGATTTGAACCATTTTCCAAGTTTGATCTTGTGTGGCTTCCGTATAGATCACATCACCTATTGCGACAACATCAGAAGGTTTTTTAGGCGAAGCGCCAACGCGAGCGCCTTTCAATTGTGGTCTTGCCCACGATAATCCCGCCCACGGGATTTCAATATACCTGCCATCTTGCAGTAGAACCGAAATGTTTGCATTATCGATGCGTGTAACAACGCCTGGTAAAATATCGCCATAGGCAGGGATGTCTCTCAGTTCTTGAGTCCAATTCTCGAGTTCTTGTTCAGGTGTTTTGTTGCGCGATAATTTAAAATGAATTTTGGTTTTGCGATAACCATGACGTTGATCATATTTTAACAGTGCTTTTTTTAAGGCCAAATTTGCTGCTAATTGTTGTTGGCTATCTATCGTGGTATAGACTTCGTAACCTAGAGTATAGATTGCGTTACCATAACGAGCATAGAGATCTTGTCGTACCATTTCTGCAACATATGGCGCTTCAATTTCGGGCGTATGCGCATGTGATTTTGTCGGCAGTGGTGCGTCAACGGCGGTTTTAAATTGTTCTGGCGTAATAAAGTTATACGATAACATGCGTTCTAAAACGTGTTTTCGACGCTTGAAAGCGGCATCGGGATCATGTAACGGGTTAATGCTAGAAGGCGCTTGTGGCAGTCCCGCTAACATGGCAATTTGATCTAACGAGAGTTTATCAACTGTGGTGCCATAATAAACAGCTGCCGCGGAAGCGATGCCATAGGCACGTTTTCCAAAATAAATTTTGTTCAAATAGAGTTCCAATATCTCATCTTTTGTGAGTCCCTTTTCAATTTTAAGTGCAAGCAATATTTCAGAAAGCTTTCTAATAAATGTCTTCTGTCGTGTTAAGAAAAAGTTTCGAGCAACTTGCATGGTGATAGTGCTACCACCTTGTTTAATAGATGAATTGGTCAGTAAAGTAACACCTGCACGTAATAAACCTCGAAAATCGACACCCGGATGTTCATAAAAACGCCTGTCTTCTGTCGCGAGAACCGCATGAATAAGATCTTTCGGCACTTGGGTTAGGGGAATAGGCGTACGTCGCTCTTCTCCAAATTCAGAAATCAGTTTTCCGTCATTCGCGTAGATTTTAAGCGGTACAGCAAGACGCATGTCTTTTAGCATATCAACCGAAGGGAGGGTCGATTCTAAGTAAAGAACCGCTATAATCCCAACCACCACCAGTAAAGCTAGGGTTCCCAATAGTGAACGCCGTATGATTTGAAATAATGTTTCCATAAGTTATCCATTTAAATAAAAAATAGGCGTCTCTTTATATTAGTATAATACCAAACATAAAACGCACTTTGCCACTGAAAGGTTAGTAGAATTATTGGCCTTTTTACCAGCTAAGACTAGTCTTAAGTTAGACCGCTCTTTTGTTTTCGGTCGAAATCTTGCTTCTTGATGATAGGGGTTTCCTGTGTTTGGTTTTTTAAAGACTAAGATAACGCCATTGGTTGGGGTGGATATCAGTTCATCTGCCATCAAGATATTAGAGCTCAGTCGAGCGCATGGTCGCTACGTGGTCGAAAATTACGGTATTGAATTTTTGCCTTCGCAAAGTGTTGTCGAAAGAAATATTAAAGACGTCAATAAAGTCGGTGAAGCCATTCGGAATCTGATGAAGCGCATGGGGTGTAAGCTGCCATTTGCAGCAGTTGCTGTTGCGGGATCTTCTGTATTAACACGCGTCATTCAACTCAATGCAGATCTCAACGAGCTTGAGATGGCAGATCAAATTGAAGTGGAAGCAGATCGGTATATTCCTTATCCACTGGAAGAAGTGTATTACGATTTCGAGGTGTTGGATCCTGTGCTCAAACGTCCCGAATTTGTAAATGTTTTGTTAGCTGTAACCCGAATTGAAACCCTCGACATGCGGGTGGCAGCTATTGTAGATGCAGGATTGCAGGCAACTGTCGTGGATGTTGAGGCATTAGCGATGGAGAGAGCCTTTGGATTAATTGGCGAACATTTGCCCACAAAAGGAGCAGGGAGCAATGTTGCCGTGATTGATCTAGGATCCACCAATTCGACGCTGTATGTTTTTAAAGATAGACGTTTAATATACAGTCGAGATCAGGCGTTTGGCGGCAAGCATCTAAGCGACGAAATTCAAAGACGATATGGATTATCCGCGGAAGAAGCGGTTGCTGCACAAAAGTATGGTGGTTTACCCGAAGATTATACAACAGAGGTATTAACGCTATTTAAAGAAACGGTGATTCAACAGATTGGGCGTGCATTACAGGTCTTTTTCTCTTCGAGCGAAGAGGAAGAAATTGATTATATTGTATTAGCAGGCGGTGTTGCCATGTTGCCTAGCTTAGACGCATTAATTCAAGAAAAATTAAATATTAAAACATCTATTGCTAATCCATTTGTGGATATGGAAATAGCAGAGCGTGTAAATAAAAATAATTTAATGGAAGAAGCTTCAGCATTAATGTTGACGTGTGGACTTGCCTTAAGGACTTTCGACAATGAGTAAAATTAATTTATTACCTTGGCGGGAAGGGTTAAAAAAAGTCAGAAATCGGATTTTTTATCTCATTTTGTGCAGTTTAATTGCCGTCAACGTATTAGTGACAGTACTGATTGGTCGATTTCTTAATTATAAAGTGGCTATCGAAAATACAAACATTCAATACATCAATAGAGAGTTAAAAAGAGCAAAAGAAGATGTGGTGGAGGTTAAATCACTACAGCACAATAAAAAAGCGCTTTTAGAGCGGATGAAGATTATTCAATCCCTTCAAGCAGACAGGCCATCTGCCGTTAAATTGTTGGATTTGGTACCCAGAGTGTTACCGGATGGCTTGTATCTTGTTAATTTATCACGGAAAGATGCTGTGCCAGAAATAGAGGCAATGTCTACAAATGAAAAAGAAAAAACCAGGCTGGGTAATAAAAAATATAGTGTAGTTATTCAAGGGGTCGCTTTAACGAACGGGAGCATTTCTATTTTTCTGAAAAACTTAGAAAAAATAAAATGGGTTTCAGAAGTTAAGTTAAATGAAGTCGCTATTAGTAAAGATGGTGATGGTCTTAATTTTAATCTTGGTTTTAGCCAAGATTTGATCGAAGGGGAGTAGCGCGTGGAAATCGCTGGCGTTAAGATTGATGAACTTGATTTTGAAGAAGTTGGAAGTTGGCCCGCAATGTTGCGATGGATTGTTATTGCTTTTGCGTGCGGTATAACAATTTTTTTGGGGTATTTGTTAGATTGGAGCGATAAAATAGTGTCTTTAAGTGCGGCACAAGACAAAGAAGCGGCAGTTAGAATTTCATTTAGTGATACACAGCTGCAGGTTGCAAATTTAGAGACTTATAAAGCAGAAATAAAAGAAGTCGAAAAAAATCTGAATAAATTAACAGAACAATTACCATCCAAAAATGAAGAGGCAGGATTATTGGAGGATATTTCACAAGAAGCGGCGAGTAATGGATTGCAATTAGTGACGATCAGACCTGGAAAACAAGAAAACAAAGCGTTTTACGAAGAGAAGCCGATTGAGCTAACTTTAACGGGCAATATGAATGGTTTTGGTGCATTTGTGAGTAAAGTCTCAAATATGAATAGAATTGTTACTTTTCATGACTTCTCAATTAAGAAGAACGATACCGGTGGGAAGGGGGCGTTAATGATGGTTGTCGTTGCAAAAACCTATTGGATGACAGGACAGAGGTCGTTGGAATAATGAGATTGACAAGCAGATTTATTTTAATAGTTATTTCAGTAATGCTGAGCGGGTGTGCACCCCAAGTTGATGAAGATGTTGTTGAGTTTGTTAAAGAAATAAAAGAACGAAAATCAAAGTATGTCAGTAAAATTCCGAAGATTCCAGAGAAGGTTTTTTTTCAGTATAAAGCTTTTGAGTTTCGAGATCCTTTTGTGCCTTATTCAACACCGAGTGCCGAAACCAGCGTTTCGTCATTGCAGGGGGGGCCTGATTTGAATCGGCCTCGCGAGGCCTTAGAGGCATTTCCTTTAGATTCCTTACAAATGGTTGGAACAATAGAACGCGATGGGATATTTTTTGCATTGTTAAAAAATACATCTGACAATATTTATCGTGTTAGTGTGGGTAATTATGTGGGGCAAAATTCAGGAAAAATTGAAAAAATAAATGCGATAGAAATAGGAATTAAAGAATGGTTGTCTAATGGAAAAGGTGGATGGCGCGAGCATGTTTTGACTATTCCACTGCGCAGTAAAAGCAGTGTGACGAAGGGAGCATAGTATATGGATAGAAAACACCTGTTTATGAAAAGATTTAGAGGAATTTTTATTTGCTTGTCGATGGGATTATTATGTGCGACATACCATAATAGTGTGTCGGCAGTTGCAATAAATCCGTTGATGAATCTCGAGGTACACTCACAAAGTGCTAATAAAACACAGGTGGTATTAGAGTTTGCTGGGCCCGCCGTTTCTCCTAAAAGTTTTTCAGTAGAAAACCCTCCCACCGTTGTTTTTGATTTTCCTTTCGTTAAAAATAAGCTTTCTAAATTATTAAGCAATCAAACGTTGTCAGACAGTATTTTAAAAAAAATAAATGTTATAGAAACCGATTCTAAAACCCGGGTGGTTGTCGACATGAAACAGCTCAGTTCTTTTGAGACTGAAATAACAGGCAATATTCTAAAAGTTACATTTGAAGACAGTATGTTAGGCAAAAGTGCACAGAAAAAAAGAGGGTGTAATAATTCGGGTTACCAAATAAATTCTATTGATTTTAGAAGAGGCGAACATGGAGAAGGAAGACTTGAAGTTGATTTGTCAACAGCCAAAGCATTGATTGATTTTAAAGAAGAGAGCGGAAAAATCAATATTGAATTTATAGGCGCCACGTTGCGAGATAGTTTAGCCAAGCATTATGATGTTGTCGATTTTGCCACGCCTATTCAAACGATAGCTGTTTCGAAAATGGGCTCAAGTGTAGAAATGCAAATTGATGCAACTGGAGATTATGATAATATTGCCTATCAACTCGATAATAAATTTATTGTAGAAGTTCGTAATGTTACAAAAGCAGAAAAAGATACTTTTAAAAAATTAACTGGAAAATATGCGGGGGATAAAATATCTTTAAACTTTCAAGACATTGAGATTCGAGCAATCTTACAAATTATTGCGGATTTTTCGGGGTTTAATATTATTGCCAGTGATAGTGTTAAGGGTAATGTTACATTACGTCTTCAAAGCGTTCCTTGGGATCAAGCTTTAGATATTATTTTGAAAAGTGAAGGGTTGGATAAAAGACAATATGGAAATGTTATGCTGGTAGGGCCCGCAGCAGAAATAGCCTCCAGAGAAAAAGTCGAGCTAGATAGTCAAAAGCAAATGGAAGAATTGGGTTCTTTGAAATCTGAATTAGTCCAAATTAATTATGCAAGCGCAGAGGATTTGTCAAAATTATTAAACGAAAAAAGCAATTCATTAATGACATCACGTGGAACGGTTTCAGTTGATAAGCGAACCAATACCTTGTTGATACAAGATATTCCCGATCGGTTGGATGAGATTAAAGCATTGTTAAAAAAGTTGGATGTTGCGGTTAGACAAGTAGAGATTTCAACTCAAATTGTTACCGCGGATAATACACTTGCAAGTACATTAGGTATGCGGTTTGGTGGTGGCGCTAATGCAGGGATTGGCCATCGTCGCTTGGGGGTTGGCAGTAACATAGATAGAGCAAGAGCGATAGGTGATTTTAGGAACGGCGCAGGGCAATCAGGCATGCCACCTTCTAATGCAGCTGTATCGAATGCCAATCTGGGGATTATAGGTACAGCTGGACCTAATCCGGGACCAACTGTCAGTAATACGGAAGGCTTATTTAGTGATTTAGCGGCAACATCGGCAGGGGCTCCAACAGCGACTATAGGCTTAGCTTTAGCAAAATTGCCGAACGGTACATTGTTGGATTTAGAGTTACAGGCGATGGAATTCGAAAGCACAAGCAAAACGATTGCAAGACCAAATCTAATCACCATGGATCAAAATAAAGCCAGTATGGAAAAAGGTGTTGAGATCCCTTATCAGGAAGCCAGTTCAAGTGGTGCTACAAGCGTCGCCTTCAAAACAGCAGCGCTAAAATTAGACGTAACGCCCCATATTACGCCAGATGATAAAATTACCTTAGATTTAGAGATTTCAAATGATTCTAAAGGCGACAGTATTTCAACTGGAACTAGCACTATTCCAGCGATTAACACGAATCGATTAAAAACTAAAGTGTTGGTTGATAATGGCGAAACCGTGGCGTTAGGTGGTGTGTTACAGGTTGATGATCAAAAAACAGTTGCTAAAGTACCGTTTTTTGGAGATTTGCCTATTATCGGTGGTTTATTTAGAAACAAATTTTCGCAACATAAACCGAGAGAGCTAATTATTTTCCTAACACCCAGAATCATTAATCCACTGCTTAAAAATCAACGTTCGAGATCATCAGATTATCAAAGCGAAAAGCATGATGATTGCTATGTTCCGTGTGAGAACAAAAAAGTAGAAAATAGCAATTACCGTATTTCGTCTGAAAACGAATGTAAAGATCGTTGATTTGATTTTTTCATGGTTTGTCGTTTAAAAATTCATAAAAGCTGATTTTATAGTCAGTGCTTAAAAGGGTCTGGCTCCATCATTTTGTCATGATATAATCTCCGTTTTAGAAAACAGGATGGGATTTTACATGGCAGGAAGTGGACATCGGCTGATCCGTGCGTTATTTCGACAACCTGTTGATCGCACGCCTGTGTGGATCATGCGGCAAGCAGGGCGCTATCTGCCCGAGTATCTTGAAGTTCGAAAAAAGGCTAAAGATTTTTTAGTTCTGTGTAAAACACCCGAACTCGCTTGTCAGGTTACCTTGCAACCTCTCGCGCGTTTTCCCTTAGACGCGGCAATTATTTTTTCGGATATCCTGACTATTCCCGATGCTTTTAATATGGGTTTGTATTTTGCAGAAGGGGAAGGCCCACGTTTTTTAAAACCAATTTGTAGCGCTGCTGATATTTCAAAATTACCAGATCTGGATCCCGAAATTGAATTACGGTATGTGATGGATGCCATTCGAATGGCAAAACGCGAATTGAACAACAAAGTGCCGCTTATTGGATTTGCCGGTAGTCCTTGGACGATTGCAACGTATATGATCGAAGGACAATCTTCAAAAAGTTTTTCAAAAATTAAAAAAATGTTGTATAGCGAGCCCAAATTATTACATCAATTGCTCTTAAAGTTAAGCACTAACATTACACAGTATATTAATGCGCAAATTATGGCGGGTGCCGATGCAGTGATGCTATTTGATACATGGGGTGGCATTTTGTCTCATGAAAATTATCTAGAATTTTCTTTGCAGTATATGGAGATTATTATAAAAAATACCCTCCGCAGTCAGGGGGATAAAAAAATACCCATTATTTTATTTACCAAAAACAGTGGACAAGTCTTAGAAGCTATGGCAGCTACGGGGTGTGATGCATTAGGCATAGACTGGACAACCTCGTTAGGTCGAGCGCGTCGGTTGGTTGGAGCGAAAGTTGCATTGCAAGGAAACCTTGATCCCGCGGTTTTATATGCAGAATCGGGCTGTATCCAAGAAGAGGTGAAGCGAGTATTGGCTGAATATGGCCGTGGCTCTGGGCATATTTTTAATTTGGGGCATGGTATTAATCCGGATACAGATCCCGAAAAGCTTGCAACAATGATTAACGCCGTTCACACTGAGAGCATGCGGTATCATAAAAATAGTGGAGTGTGAAATGAAAACGAAGGTTATTTTCCCTGGTACCTTTGATCCCATGACCGATGGACATCGAGATCTGATAGAACGAGCGACAAGATTATTTGGAACGGTTATTGTAGGCATTGCAGAAAATAAACGAAAGTCACCTTTTTTCTCTTTAAGCGAACGGGTTAGCATGGCAGAAACGATTTTAGCGCATCTCGATAATGTCGAAGTGTGTGGTTTTAGTACGTTATTGATGGATTTTGCTAAAAAAAATGGTGCAACTGCCATTATTCGAGGCTTGCGAGTGGTGTCTGATTTTGAGTATGAGTTTCAATTAGCCAATATGAATAGACGCTTGGATGCAGATATTGAAACCTTATTTTTAACCCCTGCTGAACAATATTCTTATATTTCTTCCAGTTTGGTGCGAGAGATTGCGTCCTTGGGGGGTGATGTATCTTATTTTGTGCACGAAACGGTTTCAGATGCACTTAAGGCGCGCTTTAAAACACATCGTTAGAGGTTATTGGTATGGCATTGATGATAACAGCAGAATGTATTAATTGTGATGTTTGCGAACCCGCTTGTCCAAATCAGGCCATCTCATCGGGCGCAGAGTATTATATGATTGATCCGAATCTTTGTACAGAGTGTGTAGGCCATTTTGGTGAACCACAATGTAGACTGGTTTGTCCGGTCGATTGTATTCCCGCCGATCCAGATTACATCGAAACAGAAACGGATTTGTTAGCTAAATTTAATCGTTTAACAGTTCCGTCGTAGTGTAATTTTCAAGTATCGTTAAAACAGTTTTATTCGCCTGTTCCATGGTAGCGTTAATTTTTTCTTGTGCCGCCTTTCTCGTGTTTTCTCCAATCATTTGCAACTTTTCTGCGTCTTTTCGTAGAGATTTTTCAGACTCAAGCATGGTTTCAAGTTCAGAAATTCTTGCGGTAAGTTTGTTATACATTTCCTTCATGTTTGTCTTTTCTCTTTCTATCCGTTCTTTTTGTTTTATTAAAATAACCAATTTTTTTTCTAGATTTGTAGAAATTGATTTTTCGGAATCAAGTTTAATTTCAAGTTGGTTTGTATGGAGAAGTATTGTATTGTGTTGTTCTTCAATTAACGCTTGTTCCATTTCGAGATGTTGTTTTTTGGAAATCAGTTCAGAAATTTTATAATTTGCTGCATCTTTTTCATCCTTCTCTTTTTGTTTGGCACGCTCTAGGTCGTAGATTTGTGCCATGAGTATTTTGTTTTTCTCTGCCAGAGATTTTTTAATGGTCATTTCCGAAGCCATTAAAATTTCAATTTTATGTGCTTGTTCAAGTGCATTATCCTGTTGTTCTTGGCTCTTTGCTTTTTCTATCTCCAGTGCGCTAATTTTCTCTGCCAGTTCAAGGACTTTATTTTCAAAAAGCTTTTTGTTAATCTCTGTTTTTCTCAGTGTCGATCCGCTTAATTTTTCTTCAAGAATGATCCTTAATTGTCGTTCATTGCTTGCAATAGATTGTAAAATTTTCGACTTGCCAAGCGTGTCTGTAAACAGTGTTGTTAATTCGGTTTTTTCGTTTTCAATTGCAATAGATTTTTTAGTCAATTGTTGAATTTGTAGGTTTAGAGACTCTATGAGCGTTGTGGTATCTCTTTCTACCTCAGTTTTTTCAATTTTAATTTGACGAGTGGTTTCCTGAGATTTCTGAAGCCAGTTTTGAGCTTCAATTTTTGCCTTTTCATAAAGGTGCATTTTTTCTTCAGCTTCGGCGATCCTGAGCTCTGTCTCGCATTGAATTTTAAGTGTTTGTTCTTTGTGTTCATTCTGAAGATTATTTATGCGTTCTTCGAGTTTTTTTTCAATATTTTTTTCTCTTTCGATAGAGTCACGCAAATTATCCCGAATGATTTTTTCTGCCTCGAGACGAATACGATGTTCTTTTTCAGAAAGAGATCTTAGCGTTTCGTTTAGTTTTTCTTCAGTAATCCGTCTGATTTCGATTTCCCGTGCAATTGTATTTTCATTGTCTTCTATAGCATGTAGGACATTTTTAATTTCTGTTTCTAAGGATTTTCGAATGGATTCTTCTTTGGCTTTTAATTGTTGTTCGGTTTGGAGCTGCTGTTTGGTTTTTTGTAGTGCTGTTTCGGTTAGGTTGAGTTGTTGTGTTGCATTTAAAGCTTTTTCTTCGGCGATTGTTCTGGCGAGCACTTCTTTTTTTCGAGAAAATTCTATTTTCTCTGCATGCTCTAAAGCATTTGCGATTTTTAAGTTAGTAGACAGGGTTTGGATTTCCTGTTCTTTCGATTTAAGTTCATCCATGAGAGCGGTTGATTTTTGACTCTGTTCCGATTCACAAGGTATTCTCGGTATATTTGGAAATGAAAACCCACCGATCAATAAACGATCATTATCAAAACGATTTAATTCATTATCAGGTTCAAATAATGTTTTGGTTTCTTCTTGAACTGGGGTGTTCCAAGGTCGGTAGTTTTGCTTTTTAAACACGATTTTATTGCTGGCTGAATCCAAAGAATCCATTCTTTGCATTGTAAACTCCCTTATTGGAACTTTTAAAAGGCTATTTTAAAAGTGTAAGACGCAATAGAGGTATTATCAACTGTAGTTCCTGAAAATCCACATTAAGTTTTTTAGCTAGCAAGCATGACTTTTAAGCAGGTATTCTGCAAGATCGTTGTCGTCGTGCTCTTTTAAGTTGCCATCCAATTAACAAATAAACCAACGGTAGACAAAACGGAAAGACGAATTGGATGGTTGTTTTTGTGAACGCACTTTGAGTAAAAGATAAATCAACTCTGGGCTTTGTTGTTGTATTTAATAAGAAATCAGCGCCCATTAACCAATTAAAAAGATTGCTAGCCAACTGTAAATTGCCATAATTGTGGATGCTGGCATTGCTCAGAAAATGCGTGTTTCCAATAACTATCATTCGCTGATTATTTTTTTCTAGCGCAATACCAATTGTAAAAGGGCCCGTTGGGGTTTGTTGTGCTTTTTTTGTTGGATGCACTTCTAGTGTTGTAGAAGCATTGGTTACCAGTAGAGGGGATGCCTGCCAACCTAGCGTTGAGGCAGCCTTATATTGCAATGGTCGTGCCCATGGAAAAACCGTGAGGATATTCAGCTGTTCTGTTACCGTGTGTGCTGGGTACTTTGTCAGAATACTCATTGCCGGATGAGGAGTGCCCATCACGTGCGATTTTTGATCTAAAATGGTTCCGGGTTGCCAGGTAATGCCGAGATGCTTTGCGAGTTTGTCTAAACGAGGTGTGGCGTTTGGATTAACTAGCCATAATAAGTTTCCGCCTTGGTTGACATAATTTAAAATGTGATTGATTTCTTGTGGTAAAAAGGCAACCTTTGGGTCGGCGATGACGAGCATTTTGGTATTGCCTGGAATGCTACCAATTTCTCCTAAATTCAATGACGCAATATTGATACCCGTGGTTTTGAGTTCATGGGTTAATTGGCTCAAGTCTTGATTTGCATCGCTCAAGGGATCGCGTTCGCCATGACCCGATAAAAAGACCACCCAGTCTTCTTTCACGCGGATTATCTGCTGTATCAGTTTGCTAAACGCCGCTTCGTTCCATTTTGAAGGATTAATGTCAATGGCTCTTTTGCGATCATCATAAGTCAGCAGTAAGTTATTATTGGTTTTTAATCTTAACCGGGTTTTATCTAAGGTGTTCAGTGGTTCTTGATGTAGACTAAGTACAACATGAGTGCTTTCTTTTTGGAACAAAGAGAGTATGGTTTGAACCTGTTCAATGATATTTTGTTGTGTAGAATATAGCTCGACTTTGAGAGGTTTATCTAAGGTAGAGAGTAATGTGCGATTAGATTCACTTAGGCTATTAATTTTGTTTGCAGTTACATCTAAGGATAGTGGAAATCGATAAGCAATGGTGGATATTAAAAAGAGCGAAAAAATTAAAAAAGTGCCTTTAAGATGGATGCTTCTTTTCATAATTTTTGGCTAAAATACGGTGCTTTTCCCAAGCAGCGTATACTGGAATATAGGAAAATAAAAGAGACTAAGGCATAGTAGAGAATATCTTGCGTATTGATAATGCCAGACAAAAAGTTTTTGCAGTGATATAGCAATGCGAATTCCGTAACCCAGCTAAAGGCGGGAGAAAGAAAATGTGTTACCCATTCTAGTAATGATAACAAAATCAATGTGATAAAAATTACGAATGATGCGATCAGCGGTTCTTTAGAGAGCGTTGCGATAAATAGCGCTATGCTTAAGTTGGTACCCAAAAGTAAGATTAATCCAAAAGAACCGGATATAAATTGCCCGAAATCTAAACTGTCTTCGACGGCAATTAATAAAGGCATTAAGAGAATGGGCAGCAGCAAAAAAAGCTGAGCGCAAAAAACACCGAAAAATTTACCTAAAATAATTTTTGTGGTCGTAAGAGGGGCGATTAAATAGATTTCTAAAGTGCGAGATTTTTTTTCTTGGGTGAGGCAGTTTGTCGCAAGTAGTGGCGTTATAAAGAAAAAAAAGAGCGCTGCCCATGCAAACAAAGGGTGAATAATTTCTTCTGTTGCCCCAAGCGATAGTTCATTCTCAATTAAAAGATTTTGATTTTTTAATAAAAACTCTGTCATATATCGATAGAAGATTAAGCCAAAAACACATTGACATAAAGCAAGAAGCTTCCAAATTGTTCCTGTTTTAAATAGTTTTAGGAATTCATGTCGCGCAATCGTTAAAATCATAAGTTTTGATCTCTTCCGTGCCGAATTGTAACGCGTGATCGCAAATAGATTTTACTTCGTTTAAATAGTGGGTTGATAAAATAATCGCAGCATTTTTTTTATATTGGCTTAAGAGCAGCTGAAAATTTTCTATTTGGTTTTGATCTAAGCCTTGTGTGGGTTCATCTAATAAAAGCACAGAAGGACGATGCAGTATGGCACTGGCAAGACCGACTCTTTGTTTGAGACCTTTAGAAAGAATGCCAATTAAGTGATGTTGATGTCGTTTTAGATTAAGCTTTTCCAACGCTTCTTCTACGTGATCAGCGATGTCGGGTTTTGAAATTTGTCGTAGTTTAGCAAAAAAACTTAAATATTCTCTAACCGTTAATTCAACATACAGTGGACATTGATCCGGTAGAAAGCCAATAAATTGTTTGGCTAAAATGGGTAAGGTGTGAATATTAAACCCTTGGATTAAAATGCGTCCGGCATGTGGCTTAATGAGTCCGGCGATTAGATTGAGCGTGGTTGTCTTTCCGGTACCATTTTTGCCAATGAATGCCATGCATTCGCCGCGATTAACAGTAAAGCTTAAATCTTGCATCGCCCATTGTGGGCGTGTATAGCTAAGGTTTTCGACAGAGATCAGGGGGAGTGCTTGCATATTGAAAAGTATAGCTGGGGATATGGAACGTGCACGTTTCTACAAAGTTATGTTAGTTGGATGCATCTCTAGTAAAGACTTTCTCTTTTGCGTAAACTGTTTACAGGTAATCGCTATACAGAAGAGGTCTCTATATGTTTTACGGTATTTTAGATTTGTCATGGTGGGGTTACATTGTTGCTACCCTAATTCTTACCCATATTACCATTGCCAGTGTCACTATTTTTTTGCATCGCGCCCAAGCACATAGAGCGCTCGTTTTACATCCAGCCATTAGCCACTTTTTTCGTTTATGGCTCTGGTTAACGACTGGAATGGAAACAAAAGCATGGGCAGCTATTCATCGTAAGCACCATGCTAAATGCGAAACGGTAGAAGATCCACACAGTCCTCAAATTCTGGGTTTGTCAACAGTCTTGTGGGGAGGTGCAGAGTTATACCGTAAAGAAGGTAAAAATAAAGAAACCTTAGAGCGTTATGGCCAAGGAACACCGGACGATTGGTTAGAAAAAAACATCTATACGCCGCACTCAGCTAAAGGTGTCGTATTGATGCTAGCCATTAATCTCTTTTTATTCGGTGTCCCCGGTTTAACCATCTGGGCTGTTCAAATGGCCTGGATTCCTTTCTTTGCGGCAGGCATTATCAATGGTGTTGGGCATTATTACGGTTATCGTAGCTTTGAATGTTCTGACGCTGCAACCAATGTTTTTCCTTGGGGACTCTTAATTGGTGGGGAAGAATTGCATAACAATCACCATACTTATCCGGCTTCCGCTAAACTGTCGGTTAAGTGGTGGGAATTTGATATTGGTTGGTTGTATATTCGAAGTTTAATGGCTCTAGGGCTTGCAAAAGTGAAGCGTACGGTGCCTAAACCTAAAATTATACAGGGAAAACAATTTATCGATGCCGAATCACTGCATGCATTGTTAAACAATCAAGTGCAAGTCATGACTACCTACGGCAAAGCGGTGATTTTGCCTTTATTTAGACAAGAAAAACAAAAAGCATTGCCTGCAGAGCGACGTCTTTTGCAGCGCGTAAAAGCAGCTTTAATTCGTCCAGATATATTGGTTGATGAAACAGGGCGACAAAATTTAAAAGTGGTTTTAGAACAAAATCGCGCTTTGCAAATCGTTTATCATTTTAGAGAGCAGTTAAAAGTCATCTGGAATAGAACAACCGCGACGCAAAAGGAATTATTGGATGCTTTGCAAGAGTGGTGCCAACAAGCAGAAGCAACAGGCATACAGAAACTCCAAGACTTTTCGAGCTATTTGAAAGGGTATACGATTTTACATTGTTAAAACGTACAAAAATTATCGTAACGCTCGGCCCGTCTACCGACAGGCCGGGGATGTTACATCGAGTGCTCGGATCGGGGGTTGATCTCGTTCGTGTCAATTTATCTCATGGAACACTCGACTCACATAAAGAACGTATTGAAGCAACTCGTGTTTGTGCGCTAGCGCTCGGTAAAATAGTCGGTATTATTATCGATCTGCAAGGACCTAAGATTCGCATTGCGCGGTTTAAAAAGGGTTCTATTCATTTACAAGTTGATGCAAAGTTTATTATCGATGCGGATCTCGCGATAGACGCTGGTACCGAACAAGCGGTCGGTATTGACTATAAAAGCTTACCCAAAGAAGTATACCCTGGTGATATTTTACTACTCGATGATGGATTGATTATGTTGTCCGTTGAAAAAGTAGAAGGTCAAAAAATCCATTGCGTTGTAAAATTAGGAGGAAAGTTATCCAATAATAAAGGCATTAATCGACGGGGTGGCGGATTAAGTGCCGAACCTTTAACACACAAAGATAGAGAAGATATACAATTTGCGGCAAAAATGAATGTCGATTATGTGGCCGTGTCTTTTCCGCGATCGGCAAGCGATATACAACAAGCACGTTTGTTATTGGAGCAGGCGGGGAGTTTTGCTGGAATATTAGCCAAAATTGAGCGTGTAGAGGCTGTAAACGATCTGGATAATATTATAGAAAGCGCCGATGGGGTTATGGTTGCACGCGGTGACCTTGGTATAGAAATCGGGTATGCCGAATTACCTGCCATTCAGAAGCGTATTATTGATCGCTCGCGTGCGTTGAATCGTGCAGTAATAACAGCAACGCAAATGATGGAATCTATGGTGCATAATCCTATTCCGACGCGCGCAGAAGTCTCTGATATTGCGAATGCCATATTGGATGGCACAGATGCTGTTATGCTTTCTGCTGAAACTGCAACAGGGAATTTTCCAGATAAGGCGGTTGAAGCGATGGTTGAAATCTGTTTAGCAGCGGAGCGCCAGCGGGTGATGAAAGTTTCACATCATCGCTTAGAATCTCGTTTTGCACACGTTAATGAAACCATCGCGATGGCAGCCATGTATGCAGCGAATCATATTGATACACGTGCGATTGTGGCGTTAACCGAAACAGGATTAACGCCTTTATGGATGTCACGTATTCGTTCGAGTATTCCCATTTATGGATTAAGTCGACACGCGAGTACGCGTGGTCGTATGACACTTTATCGCGGCGTATACCCAATTAATTTCGATGTGACACGTTCACTTAAAGATCAGGTGACATTCGATGCTTTAGCTGAATTATTACGATTGGGCGCAATTACGATTGGGGATCGCGTGATTGTTACCAAAGGCGATACCATGGGGGATAGCGTGGGCACAAGTACTTTACAAATTATTACGGTATCAGGAGATAAATAATGGCTTTAATTACTTTGCGTCAATTGTTAGATCATGCTGCGGAACATGATTACGGTGTTCCTGCTTTTAATGTCAATAATTTAGAACAATTACGCGCTATTATGGAAGCAGCCAATACAACGGATAGTCCTGTCATTGTGCAGGCATCGGCAGGCGCTCGGCAGTATGCCGGTCCACGCTTTTTAAAGCACCTTATGTTAGCGGCGGTTGAAGAGTTTCCGCATATTCCGATTTGTATGCATCAAGATCATGGCGCTTCACCTGCGGTTTGTCAGCGTTCGATTCAATTGGGATTTACATCTGTGATGATGGATGGTTCTCTGAAAGATGATATGAAAACGCCTTCAAATTATGAGTATAACGCAGCGATTACAGCGGAAGCTGTACAGATGGCACATGCGTGTGGGGTTTCAGTGGAAGGCGAACTAGGGTGTTTAGGTTCGTTGGAATCTGGACTGGCTGCAGAAGAAGATGGTTCGGGCGCTCATGGAAAGTTAAGCAAAGAGATGATGTTAACTGATCCAGATGAAGCAGCACGTTTCGTCAAAGCAACGAAAATTGATGCATTGGCCATTGCGATTGGCACAAGTCATGGTGCATATAAGTTTCATCAACCACCCACAGGGGAAGTGTTGGTGATGGATCGTGTTAAAGCGATTCACCGTCGTATTCCCGATACGCACCTTGTGATGCACGGTTCGTCAAGCGTTCCTGCCGATTTGATACAAGAAATTAATGAATTTGGTGGAAAAATAAGAGAGACTTATGGTGTGCCCGTGTCAGAGATTGTAGAAGGGATCAAGCACGGTGTACGTAAGATCAATATCGATACAGATTTACGTTTAGCTGTTACAGGGGCTATTCGTCGTTATTTTGCAAAAAATCCTAGCGAATTTGATCCACGCAAATATAACCATGAAGCCATTGAAGCGATGAAAGTCATTTGCAAAGCACGGTATGAGGCTTTTGGTACGGCAGGTTGGGCTTCAAAAATTAAGCCACTCTCCGTCGAAAAAATGGCCGAACGTTATACAAAGGGTGAATTAAATCCCCGTGTCGTTTAAACATCTTACACATGTTGCGATGATCTTCGTTACGTTATTATTAACGGCGAATGTTGTTGGCGAAAAACCGGTATCTTTTGGAATGATTATTTTACCCGCAGGCGTCCTGTTGTTTCCTCTTACCTATTTGCTTGGCGATATCATAACCGAAGTTTATGGGTTTAAAGAAGCGCGACAGATTATTTGGCTTGGCATGCTCTGCAATTTATTTATGGCTTTTATGTGTCGTTTGGCGATTCTGGCGCCTGCTTCAAAGGCGTGGTTACATCAAGAAGCGTATACACAAATTTTAGGTAATGGCAGTCGTTTAATGGCTGTTTCTACGCTGACGTATTTTATAGGTGAATTTATGAATGCCTATATCGTTGCAAAATTGAAAGTAAAAATGCAGGGTAAGTCGTTTTGGCTTAGAGCCTTGTGTGGCAGTTGGATTGGTGAAGGCATCGAAACCGCGCTGTTTCTGCCATTAGCATTTTATGGAATTATGTCTAATGACGAATTGCTAAAATTCGGATTATTTTATTATAGCTTTAAAGTGGTATACGCGTTTTGTACGGTGCCGCTTGCGAATAAATTGGTCAACATATTAAAGCGTCGAGAAAAAATAGATCATTATGATTCGGTGATTCAGTTTAATCCCTTTGCGGTTTAGTAACAAGTCATTATTGTTGTTGAACTGACGTAAGATTTTTCTTCCTTATTTTGCAGTAAA
>DAORSV010000024.1:0-21913 GCA_035443705.1 Gammaproteobacteria bacterium | reverse complement strand
GAAGACATAAACCAACCTCATTAAGAATCCTGCCAAAATACCAAAAGCAATACCCAATGGGCTTCCGCCTTATAATGAGAAATACCTTTTAACCATAGTGACACAAGATCCAATACCATCAGGCAAGACCTTTACTGTATCTAAAACAAAATAATTAATTCCCAGTGGAAGATGGTGTTCCATAAGCACCAATGGCATTCGGTTAAGCACTATAAAACTGGTTATCAGCCATATAGTGCTTGTTTAAATGTATTAAATATAGATGAGCAGCCATGTTTTTAGAACAAGAAATGCTTAACCGAATGCCATTGATGTGCAGATAGCCTAAGTTTTTTTGAATAATCAATCCATTCTTAGATTCTGCAAGTGCATTGTCATTAAAATGTCTGGCTCTTAACTTTGTAAATTCAATAAATAATTTATCTAGAAGCTTTACCACGTACTACAAATGGCTAGTTATGAACTGATAAATATAGTTAATTTGGCAACTTATTTTTATGGAGTTAAGTATATCAAATGTTTTGACAGTTCAGTATAATTAACTGGTAATTTCATCTGTCGGTAAGAGGAGGTAAAATGTTCCGTACTTCAAGCCTATTGTTTCAATACTCAGGAAAAAATTCTTTACAATCTATGTTGCCCTCATCTGTATGCACTAATATTATGACTTTCTTTAAATCAACACACGAACCAAAAAAGTTAAATAAAACGGAGCTCATTGACGCTATTAGGGATGGCATTGTTCAGTATATAAATTTATCCCGACAATCCATTGATGATGATTTTTTCTTAGAAATTTCCGATGCTATACTCCAGCCTAAAGCCAGGGTAACTCATTTGTATCTATCCGGAAATCAAATTACTGACATCGGTATTGAAAAAGGAATCTCATTGTTTCAAACAAAGTCTACTTTAAATTCAATAGATTTATCAGATAATAAGATTGGTATAAAGGGAGCCTCCCTTATATTAGACACCTTAAGAGAAAATTTTAGTATAACAAACTTAAATTTATTTGGAAATCCAACAATAAACGACTCCCTTGTGGAAGTTAGAATACCAAAATATATTAAACGCAACCAACAAATTAAGAAGGAAAAAGAAAAGCTTGATTACTATATTGCTTGTGCGGCAGTTGGATCATCGGTAGGGCTACCAGATCCGCTTATAGACATAATATTCGAATATTCTAATGAAGCTTCGTTACTCGACGCAAGAGAATTTGTAAAAAATACTATATATAAAAATGCAACAGAAGAAGTTAAAAAAATAAACATTTCAAAATTACGTTAAAGTCTGTCTATATGTATACGATGTATATGCCAGCTTAACCCTGTTTGACGTTTAAATTTCTTTTTGAAATTATCTTCTAGCAGGGGAGCATAATGGATAACCAAGCGGTTAATGGTTGAATGGTCAACGGTGTATACCCCATTTTAACATCATTTCCTCAATATCGCGATAACTCAGAGGATGGGATAGATACCAACGAACCACCAATAAAATAATGCCCTTTTCTAAATATCTCTGTTTAAATTCAATATTACTATTTACTCGAGTGACCTATGCTTATTAATTTAGTAAATTTTATCATATTGGCTTCTTGTTGCGACAGAATCAAAAAAGACGTGCTTGTATGTTATGATAATAAACATTACGTATTGAGGGGATTAGAGATGATAACCAAAATCAATATACAGCTTCAATTATTGTTCCCATGAGTTCAATGGAAAATAAAGATATCGCTATGGCTTTAAAAAGGATTTATAAATTTACCTAAATATTAGGCTGGTTTAAAAATGGTTACGTAGATGTGGTAGGACACGCTCCAACCACGGTGCTAATCAGAAGGCAAGCAACTCGGCGGTCATTTGAACCCCCTATGTTTTCTGGGCCGTATTTTAACTGTAATTATATGCCAATTTTTGGGAATGAAGAAACTAGGAAATCAATGGAGAATATCAACAACAGAGATGCTTCCCAGTATGGTGATCAATATTTTATCAGAAATGCTGTTTTTGTTACGCGGGTTCATATCAATGGGCCATAAGTTAAACTTTTTTGAAAATGGTATAAGGATAAAATTTTGGAGTTGAAATCAAATTTGCCTAAAGGTGATCGTGCATATTATTCTATTTGCAAGAACATTTATATAACACAGTTTAGAGATCAAGTAATATTACTAGATACGAAGAAAGATAAGTATGCTATATACTCCAAAAGTTTTGCTAATATTTTGTTGAAGGTTGTGTGCAATAAGGAATTAACAGAATCTGATAGAGATAACTTACAGACACTGATCAACTCTAAAATCATTCAATGCCAGAACACAGCCTATTCTTTTTATACCGACCGTAAAGTTGGTTCTGTCGGGGTTTCCAATATTGATTGGCGTTTACCTTTAAATGAACAAGAAGTATCTTTGGGACCTCCTGTGGTAATAGCACTGTTGCGTTTGATACAAGTCAATTCCTATATTAAACTTTTGGGTTTTCATAAAGCCATTCAGTTAATCAAAAAGGCTCGTAAGAAAAATGTAGAATATATCATCCCCAGCGATGCGGAATTAAAGCAATTAACGAGTATCATTAACAAAGCATGCTTGATTTACCCAAGCCGCACAAAATGTCTTGAGTGGGCCATGGCCTACGTTTTATTGGCCTTACAGAAAGGGTGGAAATGTAATCTTGAAATTGGCGTTCAAAATTATCCTTTCATGGCACACGCATGGGTGGAGTGTAATGGCAAGGTGGTGATGGACTCACAAAATCTTAGAGAGGGTTTGGGAATCATTCTCAATGAGCCGTTTAGAAGGGAAAAGGT
This sequence comes from Gammaproteobacteria bacterium, assembly GCA_035443705.1. GTDB lineage: Bacteria > Pseudomonadota > Gammaproteobacteria > UBA6186 > Azoamicaceae > CADEGZ01. The sequence continues at coordinate 19,090 of DAORSV010000024.1, read as the reverse complement.
ATGATTTATTTGGGATTGTGGAGTGTTCGAGATATTTCAGGTAAAATACACGAGTTGACGTCAATACTGAAACAACACACGGGGGAAGAACCGTCATTCACTTCAAAAAATAACTTCGCCTTAGTTTATGGTAAGTTATATCCTCAACAGGATATGGATCAAATCTGGGAAAGCGACTCCACAGTCCTGATAGGACGCATTTTTGATAAAGAGCGCCACACAACTGTTGAACCAAAAGAGTTTAGACAATATTCACAAGAGCTCAAGCAGGGCTTGACAAAAAAAGTGTGGGGAAAATATGTTTATTGGCTCGTGGATAATACGAACAAGCTTGAAGTGATGGTCGATCCAACAGGTCAACTTCCTTGTTTCTATTACACTCTGACTAACGGTGATCTACTATTTTCATCGCATATTGATCTTATTAAACAATGTCTATCATCTAACTTAAGTTACAATTGGCCCTATCTATGTTCTTACCTATTTTATGGTAGTAGTAGTGCCATACAAACACCTTTTAAGGGATTGGAAGAAGTCCCGCCAGGATGTGTCTTAACCGGCACTCAAAGCAACCGAGACATTAGATCTTTCTGGAATCCTTTCGCCACATACGTTGGCATATCCTCTCCATCAGGAAATGCTGTAGATGCTTTGCAATCAGTTCTTAAACCCGTGATTGAACCTTATCAAAATGTGTGTGTCAGTCTTTCAGGCGGGCTTGACTCTTCTGCTTTGGTGTATTGCTTAAGCGAGATTAAGCGTTCTGATCAAAAGCTAACCGCTCTCAATTATTTTCATTCTGAGGTTAATTCATCCAACGAATTGCATTACGCGCGTAAAGTGTGTGAGGAGGTCGGAATTGAACTAATTGAAGTAGATACTTCCAAAATATTGCCTTTTGATACTTATTGTGAGGATCAAGGGTTAAAACTGAACAAACCATTTTCTGGTTGTATAAGTTTAGCGAGCATTAACCAATGTCAAGGCTATCTTCCCACAGATGGTTCATGTATTTTTCTGAATGGGCATGGTAGTGATCATATTTTTATGATGCCTCCCACACAAATGAGTATTGCAGACTATTTACTAACCCAAGGTACCCAAGGCTTAGTGAGCAAGATCAAGGATGTTACTCATTTTTATCGAGATTCTTTAACGCCGGTGCTGACCCAAAATATGGCGAGTCTCATCCATTATCTTTTTGCCAAAAAGCCTGATAAGAGAGGATCAAGATCTTCACAAGATAAACCCCCGCATTGGTTAACGAAAAAAGTTCATCAATACACCACTGCCAAATTCGCCCATCCTGTTTACCGGGATGTACCCTCTCGAATTCTTCCAGGAAAATATAAACAAATTGATGCTTTATATGAAGGATTAGCTTCAATACATGCTAATGTCGGCAATCGCAATCCTGAATATTATCCATTCTTTTGTGAACCGGTGGTGGATTTTGCATTTTCTTTTGCAACCTATAATCTTTTTGATAAGGGATATGATCGTTATCCTCTTCGTAGAGCTGTTAGTGAACGTTTTAAAACTGACGCTGTGTGGAGAAGAGACAAGGGTGAAACAAGTGGAATATTACAACTGGGTGTTAAAAAAAATATTGATTATGTTATGGAACTTTGTTTAGAAGGGGAGCTGGTTAAACAAGGCTTTATAGACAAAGAAGGTTTACGTCAAACAATATTACTGATCAGCAACGGTGATGATAATGATTTGTGGCCTTTTATACAGCTTGCTTCTATTGAAATTTTTCTGAGAATGTGGTCTCGGAAATAGTGATGAAAATCGGAGAGACCTTCCTACAAAGCAGTTAACGGTAAGAAGGGAGACTTTTGAGGGATGAAAAGGTTTTATGGGAAAGATGGGCAATTACAAACAATACAGAAAGTGCATCAAAGAAGTTCTTTCAGACACATTTAAGGATAAGAAAATTCGATTAAGCTTCTTTTCCTCTCTTCTGGTATTAATTATTGGCATTCTCTCGAATCTCTCTATTCCCCTCCTTCTCAAAAAAATAGTGGAATTCTTTGCTCTACAAAATGGGATTTCCGTCACCTTAATTTTACTGAGTTATGGCTTAATTTGGATAATTAGCCAAGTTTCCGTTCATGTGCGCACCCTTTTAACCTATAGGATTGAGCAACGTGTCACCTTTATTTTGGGAATAAAAGTTTTATCTCATCTTTATAGCCTTTCTCACAGCTATTTTCTGAGTCAAAAAGCAGGAGCTTTAACTAATATTATTAGGAAAGCTCAGCAGAGTGTGCCCCAAATCATCATGGCATTGTTCTTCCATGCTCTTCCAACGATTCTTGAATTTTTATTTGTTGTTGTTATGATCTCTTGCCTTTACCCTTTTATTTATAGCCTTTTGATGATAGGAACTTTGGTGATATTTTTTATCTATACCTCTATCTCAATGAAAGGGACCTTAAAAGATCGGGAAAGAGCCAATGAAGTTGACAAAAGCGTTGACGGCATTGTTGCGGATTGGCTTTCAAATTATGAAGCTATTAAAGTCTTTGGAAAACGAAATCTTGCCGTTACAACCTGTGAAATGGGGTTAAAAAAACGAGAAGACAGTGAAGTTAACTTTATGACGAAATATAGTCTTTCTCACGTAGGGCAATCATTAATTCTAGGGATTGGGCTTTCTTCTCTTACCTACTGTGTGGGGCAAGGCGTTTTGAGAGGATCGTTAACAGTTGGAGATTTTGTCCTGTTTAACGGATATATGTTACAGTTTATTATTCCTGTTAGTATTTTAGGACACATTTCACAAGATATTAAAAAAAATTTTGTTGACATGAAGGGAATTATGGACCTTCTGTTAACACCAAGTGCGATTGTTGAGGCCTCTTGTCCTCTTGTTTTATCAGGAGAGAGCTTCCAAATTGATTTTAAAAACGTTTCCTTTAAGTATAAAGATAGGTTTATTTTGAAAAATATTTCTTTTACAATAAGACCAGGGGAAACCATCTTGATTGTAGGACAGACAGGGATTGGAAAATCTACCATAGCAAAACTCCTTCTTCGATTATACGATCCCACGGAGGGCCACATTTTTATCAATCAAATCAATTTAAGAGATCTCTCTTTTGATTCTTTGTATGAGGTAATCGGGTGGGTTCCCCAGGAGAGCTACTTGTTGAATGATAGCATTGAAAATAATCTTCGTTTTGTCCACCCTAACGCCACGTCCGTCGAGATTGAGGAGGCACTTGACCGAGCGCATTTATCTGGTTTCATACAAGCCCTGCCCAAAGGTATTAATACAATTGTGGGAGATAGAGGGTTAAAATTATCAGGAGGAGAAAAACAAAGACTTTCTCTTGCTCGTCTTTTTCTTAAAAAACCAAAGATCTGCATTTTTGATGAGAGCAACTCATCGCTAGATAAAGAAACAGATTTAATCATCCAAAATAATATTGTAAAGTTTCTTCCCAAAATGACAAAAATCATCATCACCCATCGCCCTTTTCTGGCTCATGAGGCCGATCAAATCATATCTATAGAAATTCATCAAACTGATAAAAAACTATCTCCTATACCGAACGCAAATGAAGAAGTCTTGCATTTTTCATAAATTTGTTGACAAACACCGACACGAATGCTATCAAGGATTTGTAAGGTGTAAGATCTAGTATTTTATTTGATTAATTTGAAGGAGGCTACTATGAAAAAACTCATTGATGGATTAAGCGGGATAAAAAATATATTTTCTCAGCAGCAGCACAGTGCGGAAGGTACAAATGCAGGCTGTGTCGAGTTCAAGGATGCAGCTCGACGCACTTGCGGACGCACGGGCTCAAGCGCAGAGAATTCGGGTGGGCAGATACATTACAATCAATGGACTAAATAACTAACCACGTTTCGTTTGTGACTGAAATAGGGTGATGCGATTAACCCAAGACATCAAGTCATTGTGCCAGGTCTACAACAGGAAAAGAGGCTTGGCAGGAGAGTTTGCACGCAGGTGGCAAACTCTTCAATCGCATACAAACCTAATTTGGAAAGCATAAAATTGTGAGGGGTTAATTTACAGAAAAACATGTAGAAAAAATTCCGCCACGCTTTTCACTTTGTAAAGTGATAAAACCTAAAAACCAATTAAACTGGATGGTACTTGTACACATTTAATGCGGGTAAGTTACGCTATTCGTTCTTATAAAACCATCGTTTTTTATGGACTTTTTCACAAAAGGGGCAATCCATCCACATCTGCACACTCTCCATTATCAGTAAAACTATCAGATGAAAAAGTTAGTAAAATAGAATTTTTTTATAAATTGACCCCTCACAATTTTATGCTTTCCAAATTAGGTTTGTATGCGATTGAAGAGTTTGCCACCTGCGTGCAAACTCTCCTGCCAAGCCTCTTTTCCTGTTGTAGACCTGGCACAATGACTTGATGTCTTGGGTTAATCGCATCACCCTATTTCAGTCACAAACGAAACGTGATTATGAACCCCTACCTTGGGTTGTACTTCTGATTGTGGTTCGTTTCGATAGTGCGGCCCGTGCTTCCGCAAGTGCGTCGAGCTGCATCCTTGAACTCGACACAGCCTGCACTTGTACCTTCCGCACTGTGCTGCTGCTGACAAAATATATTTTTTATCCCGCTTAATGCATTAGTGAGTTTTTTCATGGTAGCCTCCTTAAAATTAATCAAATAAAATACTAGATCTTACGCCGTACAAAGCCTTATTAGCATTCGTGTCGGTGTTTGTCAACAAATTTATGTCTCTTGTAAGAGCAAAGCCTTACCTCGCCTGTTGACTATGGTAAACAACTTCATACGATAGGGTATGGTTTGTCTAATTTTGTAATTTATCGCTACTTTCCATTTCCGATTTAAAGAAGCGCTGGTGTTACAGGCGGGTATCCTAAACTGGTCGTAAGGGAAGACTTTCCAGAACCGATAGCCTAAGGTTAACAAAGGCAGGATTAGTATTTTTACGAAAGACGATATCGTTGCTTACGAACAAGCTAAGCCTTGGTTATTCAGTAAAAGCTTAAAGCTATCCAAGCAGCGTAGCTATTTCTACCTTCAACAAGATAAAGACTGATCAAAAGATTAATGATCACAGAATGCCATATTTGGCGTTTTTTGGTAGGACTTTTGACTTCACTTTTAGATCGCCACAATGAAATGTGAACAAAAAACGCTATCTGACCTGTAGCCATCCATTTAGAGGTCTACAGCTTTATTGTAGTTTTTTTACTTTCTGCTGCCTTGCTTGATAGAGTGCAAGGCTCCATTTCGAGGTGACTGCTTCCCTTTCCGTTGAATGCCTTTGATTCGAAAGCAAGTGTAAATTGGTTAATGGAAACGATTTTGTTATCGTTTTTAGGCTCAATTTTTTCTAGTACGATTATACGAAAACACTGCTGACCTTAGATGGAAAAGCAGTACGCTTATCGTGGGATTTAGCTTTCGTTTGCTAACGAAAGTTGATGGAAATTTTAACAAAAAAATTGTTCCCATTTTCTGCGCTCATATAAAGTCAGTTAATATTTTGTAATACACTTGTAATACAGCGTGTTACGCTGTCACACGCGTGTATACAAATGTATTACAAATCTTGGTTTTTAACCCGTTGATTTTTAAGAGGTTTACAATTGTAATACAATTTGTATACATTTGTATTGCAGTGTGTTTTTTTTGTATACAAAGCACCTTGAAAATATTGACGAAAAACTTCAAAAAAGCCTATAAAAATAGATGTATACATTATTTTTGGCAGCGGTGCGTCCGGTGTGCGGGCGCGATGACTGATTTGCTTTAGTGCATCTTTTTTTAAATTGGTTTACTCAATTATTCGGCTAGAGCGGCCTTTTAAGCGCAATTAAAGGGGATGAGCTGAGCGCGAAGGCAACCCCCTAAAACCACCAGTCATCCGAAAGCTTTTTTTCTTACAATTTATGAAAGCCAATAAAAATCCATCGCCCTGTTAGGGCAAGGCATTGCCAATCATTAAATAAGCCTGCGTTCTGAATTTTGAAAAACTATAGCCGAGGTTCTTGTCTACCTATTAACAATCATTAAATCTTCTGTACCAACTTCGCTATTAAAAATTTAAACGTGCGTTGCAATTAAGATTACCTAGGAATAGCAATAAATATGTTGGGTAAACACCAAGAGCAGTTGTGATGGAAGGGGTTACTTTTAACCCGTTTCCTAATCTGATTGGCTCTCCTCTTCCGTTCCATCAAATAAACCCAAAGCTTTCGACTCTACTGTATTTGTTTTTACAACAGGTGACTTAAGCACCGGTTCCCATTCTGTTTTAGCAAAAAATGTGTACACTGCGCCAAGTACGATTAATGCTAATATCACGTGTATGATGGTTTGTCCTATGCTTTCTAAGCCCTTATTAGGGTCTGAGTAGTCGCTATAGTCCATACGCCATTTTTTACTTTCGCCCATATCGCACCTCTCCATTCAAAAGCCTTAGCCTTCGAAATACAAAACAGTTTTGGAGCACGCTCCGACTTTAAAATACCCTGAGGGTATTCCATTCGCTCAGGCGCAGCGCCAAGCTTAACAAAAATCTCGGGCCTCATTGCCTATTTATTATTTTGCGCTTTGGCTTCCTCCTTGTGTAGAGCCTAACAATTTAATTTAGTTAAAACACCAAGGTCATTTTTTAAAAATGCGCACTTATGCGCTGTGTGCGCTTCCAGTGCCTCCGGCGGTTAACTGCTTGGCTTTCTGGCAGTGCAACGCAACTGCTTTTGGAATTTTTCTGAACGATTTTTTAAAAAAAGTTGAACAACATATTTTCAAAAATGATTGCGTTGCGTAAGGGATATAAAAAAAGTTGTTCCATAAAAATTAATACTTGGAAACACGACTAATTTTTACGAGCCATCAAAATCTAACCGCCTCTTTTAAAAATCCATACCATATCCCCGCCCGTATTCGCATCTACCGCTAACAAAATTATGTTGTAGCACCCTACTATTCGATATGCGCTGTGTCATCGAATCGTTCACCGCATCGCTAACAATCAGCACAAGCAATAACCGAGGCATGGGAAGAGCGAAGCATCAGCGTTGCTATCCATTGGCTTTTTAGAGTGCGGGGCTTATAGCCCGTAGCCTTGCCAGGTAGGATTGCCAATCAGAGCAACCTTAAGCCCCTGCTGGCTATCACGAGCTTAGGCAACAGCGAGCTAAGAAGTGGCGGTTTCCCTTACCAGGCGGTGGTTTTGATTTAAAAATTTTCACCCCTACATCCAATCGAGTTAACTAATTTATTATGTTGGCAACGGCCAACATATAAGTGCGCCCTCACTTCGTTCGGTTTTTGTCGCTTTGCCCTAATTGCTTGGTACACCGCTCCGTTTCTTGGACTACCATTGTTTGAGGTTTGGCGACCAGGGCATTGGGATTGGACGGCGTTCTTTTTTAAAGCCGAGGCGATGGCCCAGGAGGCCTGTGCTTGGCAATATGACGGCAAATGGATGGGGCAGCCCATAAACCCGAGGAGCGAGGGGCAGACCCGCCTAAACTGCAAAGCCAAAATGTCTGACAAGGCAGCGAGAATGCCGGAAACCCCAAAGCACCCAACAACGTAAGGGCGCACTCGATACGTTGATGTCTCAACGAGTGCTTGAAGCCTTGAATTTTTTTATCACCGCTTTGATTTTGAGTCTCAAAAAATCAAGCCTACGATCCTGACTATTTTGGATTTCCTTGTTTGTAATATGGCCCTGCTTTTACGCCGTCTCAATTATTTGACGTTCGCAGAAATACTGTGGGATTATGACCAGGTGGGTTTTCAGCAAATCAAAAATGACCGCCCGAAACAGAAGAATCCAATTTGCCAGGGTCTTACCTTAAGATGCCGCTCCAGCGGAATCGCTTAGTGGCTTTGGGTTTAAATTATCAAACTTAATTCGGTAACCTCCCGAGGCTTGACCCTCCTTTTCTACTTCTTCTATTCTTTCCTTTTCAGCAGTGTTGTCTTCTGTTTCCTTCGGGTAAAAAAATGCGTAAATCAGATAAATGACACACACTATTAATCCAATACACATCAAAATTTCCCCAATGTCTCTTCGGGGTCCCCAAGACACTTTGTAGTCATTCGGCTTCTTGTCGTTCATCTTCAACCCCCATAAACCCAACCTTGAAATCAGCAAAGCCTATCCAAATCATGGCGATGATGCAAAGCTTTTATTCGTTATCCTGAATGGATGATTCTATCACTTTAAGGGTTCCTTCGCGCTTGGCTCATCCCTTTTAGGCTGGTAAAAAAGCCAAGGTTTATGCTATCGTTCGAGGTAAAAACAAAAAAATGAATACCCTGAAGCCGCTCTCTAAAAATGAACGCACACCGGACGCAAGCGTCTATGGTGCTCAAAAAAAACTATAAAAATAGGCATTTTATTAAATTTTCCTCCAGTTAAAATAAAAAGCATTTTTCTTCAGAGAAGCGAGGACCAAAAAGGACATTCAGCGGCAAAAAATGACAATTCAATGACAAAATATGACATTTTGATTTCGTAAAAAATAACGCATTGAAAATATTCGTTTTTTTATTTTTAGCTTACAGCGAAAATGTCCTATTTTGTCATTGAATTGTCATTTTTTGCCGCTGAATGTCCTTTTTGGTCCTCGGATTGTCGCTGATTGTACTCTGAATTTGTCCTTTTTTGTACTCAAAATGCCGCCGAATGCCACCGGCTTTTTGATAATTTTTGCGGCTACTCCCGAACCTAGATTTAAAAAAGTTATTGGGATGAATGCGGAGCGAATTTTTGTAAAACTGAAGCGGCAGGGTCGATAAAAAATCATACATTACTGAATTAAATTTCAAAATTTAAAGCCCCAACGCCTTCAAGGTATGTCTGATTAAAACCAGCGTGGAAGGATAACGATAATTGCCAGACAGTAGCTCTGCCATCCCCGCCCTTTTGGTTTTGCCAAGCATGGGGATTTTGGCGAGGTTGTATTTTAACCAAGTGGTGATTTCTTCGCGTTCAAAGTAAGACAGGGCTTCGTAACGCAACGCGGTTTCTTGATTGATGCTATCTTGATGATGCAGCCTATCCATGGCGGGTTTTAAAATATTTTCTTGGGTATCAGACTCGCTTGGACACTGCATGTGTTTTCCCCTTGGGGTATGGTAATTTGCCAAGTTCACCTTCTGTCTGTTGTTTGGGCCGAAGGTTTAGCCTGGCGACTTACCTTACCTCTTTTTCTCTTTTTGTTCAACGGGCTTTTGCGTACCCTCAAAGCGGTTCAGTTGCTTTTGAAGCGCTGCAAGCTGGGTCTCCGAGACGGCGGCTTTGAGTTCGGCTTGGCGCAGTTCTTGCCTTAAGGCTTCAATCTGGCCTTGATATTCTCTCTCTCGCTTTGCCTGGTCATCACTCAGAGCCGTCGCCCTGATGACCTCACGTTCTAGCTTAAGGCGGTTTTGCTCCGCGGCTTCGTGCTTAGCCTCTGAAGCATTTTTAAGTTTTTCCATTTGGCTCTCGCATTCCAAAAGCAGGTTTTGAGCCTCTGCAAGGCGTTCTTGCTCAAGCCCTAAGTCTTCGGTCATTTTTTTCTCTAAGACCTCTGTAGCCCGCCCTATCTCCGCTAAGACGGCTTGTCTGAAGGCGGGAGATAAGTCCATCTCGGTTTTTTGAGACAAACGTTGTTCATCCTGCCATCGATGGTAGTGCGGCTGAAGGGTGGAGAAAGAACCCCCGCCCAGGTGCGCTCTGAGCTTTCTGACGCTGGGGCTGTCGCCCTGTTGGATAAGCTCGGCGCAGGCGCTGGCGACAACGGCGTAAGAAATAACGGATGAATTCGGTTGAAGGCTCATAAAAATTCTCCTTTTGTATCAGAATATAACGTTACAAATTGTTACTGTATCGTTACATTATGTTACATGTTACAGTTTGTCAAGCGAATTGATTAGTGTTTGAACGCCAAAAACCCGCAGCCGGCGGACGGGCGGATTTGAAAGCCACTGGGCGGGGTCGGCGGAAGGGTCTTATAACGAGGGCTTGGGTGGGCGTTGAGCCTGAGCGAACGCAAAGGCGATTTTAAAAAAGTTTCTCAAATAACAAAAAGGCTCTAAATTTGTGATTCTGGACGTTTTGGGTCTTGGGTTGCAATTAGGTTGAATTTTTTTATAAAACCCCATCTATAGGCCTTAAATTTCGTTTTAGAGGCGCATTTGATGGCAGGTGAGTTTCGTTTTTGCAAAAACGGTTGAGGTTACAGAGGCCTCACCCTGTTTGCGGTTCCCGTTCCTGAGGAGTACGGGGTTGCTGTAGGGCTAGCGTCACTGGCACTGGGTTCTGGTCTTGGCGGTTTAGCCGCTCGGCAAGGTAGCAAACCCTCCACCAGCCGATGGTCGTCGACGGTTCGACAAGGTGTTGTTCTTCCCCTTTTCCCTTCCTTTCCTTTCCCTTCTGCGCATGACGTGCGCGTCCCGCGGGGCCTGCGCGCTCGCGCGCGAGGCTCGTTTGTAATTAATTGTTTTTTAAAAAGTTTTTTCTTTGGTTTTTTGACGGATTCACGTTAAAAACGGTGGCTGAAATTTGCGGGGGGTTACGGCTTTGTGTACCTCAAAATGTGTTTTGGGGTAACAAAAAATAATGGGTGGTTGGGTATAATTTTACGGGGTAACCGGATCGATTGTCGTCCAGTTTGCAGTGGCTGCGCAGAGTTCTCGTCTACGCAAAGGCCAGAGGGTTTCTCGGTAATGTTTTTTGAGGAACTGGGTTTTAAGAATTTGCCGGGTGGATGCAGCCATTCCCGGACCATTCGTAATTTCGTCTGGCGTAAGGGCCAGTATCTCGCTGTCAGTTAAGTTGTCGTGCCAGGTTCTAAATTCGATTTCTTGCACTTTTTGCTCAATCTCGGCTTTTTGTTTTTCGCTGTGTTCCTTGGTTTTATGATAGCTGTTCATTACCTCCAGAACCGGGTCAATGTAATTCGAGGGCGCAGTATATGCACCCCGCTTGGAAACAATGCCCATGAAATAATTGAGGGGATCGCCTTTGATGGTTGGTGCTTTGTTGTTGTGCTTGAGGTCAAAGGCGAAATGGTAAATCGAATCCTGAACGATGTTTGGCTCGAGGGATTCAAGTTTGGAGAGTTGGAGCAGGTGGGTTTGAGTAAAGCCTATATTAGCCAACAAACTATATTCTATCTCTCGCCACACTTCAGTCAGTTCACGCGCGGGGTTGGAATTAGTTGTAGTAGTTTTTAGATCAATAGTATTAATACCACCACTACTAAGGGTGCGTGTTACCTGTTGTGATACCTGTTGTGATACCTGTTTGTTACCTGTTTGATGCTCATTTGTTACCTGTTTGTTACCTGTTTGATCTTCTAGAAAACCAAAATTATCTTGCTGCATTAATTCTTTATACAGTGCATTTGAAAGTTCATAACTACTCCACCCGCCTCTTCCAGTTTTCCCAGGATTTCTAACCAAAAGACCTTTTTTTTGCAACCTAATTATTGTCATTTTTATCACATTTTTACCTATTTTAAGAGAATTTGAAATGTAATCCAATGTTAATGATCTTGTCGACTGACCCGTGTGTCTTTTTGTTAAAAAATAAAAAAATACAATGATGCTTCGTTGAATCCCAACCAGTGTTGTTAATGAGTATTCTTTTATTTGTTTTATAGCCGTGTTTGTTCCCTGTTTGTTACCTGTTTGATACCCGTTTGATATGTCGGGTGTTACCGGTTCTGATACCTGTTTGTTATCCGTTTGCTTTTCTTGCACGCCGATCAGCGTCTTATTTGTTACCCGTTTGTTACCTGTTTGATACCCGTTTGTTACCTGTTCTGATACCTGTTTGTTACCTGTTTGATATCTGTTTGTTACCTGTTCCTTTTTTAAAGCATCACCATCCACCACCGGATTGACCACTTCATCGAAGTCAATTATATAAGGTCTATCATGCGTAGCAATTGAAGGAGTAGAGGATTTAAAATGATGTTTTTGTACTTTTGACTTATTCTTTTCAAGGATGGATTTTAAATCCATTATATAACTCCATTTTTAACTTGTTGCTCATTCCATGCGTTAATGCCAAGAATTTCTTTCGTAAACTGATCAATATCTTCTCTAATTGCAGATCTTTTAGGAAGTTCAAAAATTGTCTTGGCATCAAATATGGCGTTTTTTAATGTTGCATCTGTTCTTATTACAATTGGAAGTATTTTTTCAAACTTTTTTTCATCTTTTGTAATTTGATGCATGTATAAAGCTCCAAGTCTTTCTCTAGCATCGTATCTGTTCCAAATTATTCTATAATCTAAATTTAGCTTAAAGTCTTTTTTTACTCTTAATAATTCAGCAATGCTAAATTCTAAACCATCCATTGCATACGGATCAGGATTAATAGGAATTATGATTATGTCTGAACCACATGTAACTGCTGTATTAATCTTGTTAATCGCGGGCGGACAATCCATGATAACAAGATCATATTGTTCTCGTATTGATGAAATTTTGTCTCTAATTAGATCTTTTAAGTTTGACGCGGATTGTGTCAATTCTATATCCAACCTAGAATTATTAAGGTTTGATGGAATAACATCCAAAGAATCCGAAATTTTAATTATTGATTTTGAACATTCAACATTATCTCTAACTATGTTTATCCAAACAGATTTTTCTCTTGCGTCTATATTAAAGGATCTGGTTAAGTTGCTTTGTTGATCAAAATCAATAGCTAAAACCTTGGCACCATAATGACTTGCTCTAATTGCAAGAGAGAAAGACAGGGATGTCTTTCCGACACCACCTTTAACAATTTGAAAAGAAATATTTTGTTTTGGGTATTGGAAACCTCTATCTTCAAATAATCGTTTAACTTCTATGGAAGGAATGTATTTTCGCCGGTTACTTGCAACGATTGTATTAATTCCTTTTGACTTTAACGCTCGATATACACCTTGCACAGTAATGTTTCCAAGAGCACAAGCTAATTCGTTTGGGGTAAGACTACCAAGTACGGCACTCATAATTAAAATCCTTTTGTTTCAAATAATATGTAATGTATAATGATATTTGAAACTGTAGCAATGTCAATGTTTTTTTATTTGTTTATTAAATATAGAAAAAACCGGAATACATTTATAATTGTTATCTAAATAACTATTTTCCATTGGATTTTACATATTCTTCTATTATGATAACCATAACATCTTTAATGGTTTTTCCTTGGCTTGCAATTTTGGCTTTAAAAGCATTGCGAAGTTCAACGGGGATTTCAAAACTCATATGAACCATTTTTTCATCGTTTTTTATCTTTAGCTCCTTTCTACCCATACATATTACCTGCTATCACGTTTAGTTTTAAATAGTAAAATTACATTATAGCAAAAAAAAAATAAATTGTTTGCAAAAAAATTTTTTTAGATTATACTGAGTAACGTAACCGTAATAAACGCAGCGTGTAGGTTTTATAAGAACCGACACGCCACTTGAACACAACCCAACTTATGAGGAGTTAGGCCATGTCCCAACTAAACAGTCTATCAGATTACTTACCGTTATTGAATCAGCACATAGCTTGTCAAGAACTTTTGTCTGAATTCCTTTTTCAAATGGACTCAAAGTTTGAGGTCGCATTAACAAGCAGTGACTTTTTATATCGCAAAAAAACGACTATTCAATATTACTTATTATCAATAAGTGATATAGTAACAACAGCAAAGACTTTAAATGAAAAGCAGCTGAACAATTTGATACGAGTAAAGCATCTTATTAGTAAAAAAATTCCCCCGTTTGGATCTGGTGGAGAAATAATCCATTGACGAATAAGCTATTGATTAAAAAATGGCAAGTGGCTATCAATTTTTTAAAATTGATAGCCGACGATATTTTTGTTTTTATATTGGAACCGTAAAAATGTCTCAACCAAAATCAGAATTTGATACCCCGTGGAAAAAAGTTTTAGACATATACTTTGAAGATTTTGTTGCTTATTGTTGGCCTGAACAACATTCAAAAATTGATTGGAAGAAAGGCTATAAGAGTCTCGATAAAGAGCTTAGTAAAATTTCTAGAAATGCGCCCGTCACTAACCGAATCGTTGATAAGCTTGTAGAAGTTTATTTAAAAAATGGGGATGAGGCTTACGTTCTAATCCATATAGAAGTGCAAGGGCAAAGCGATGTAGACTTCGAGAAACGTATGTTTATATATCGCCTTCGATTGCGAGATTTACACGATAAACCTATCGCTAGCCTGGCTGTTCTGATTGATGCAGATCAAAATTGGAGACCTGGTGTTTATAGAGAAGAACTGTGGGGCTCGTCCATGGAGATGAAATTTCCGATTATCAAACTGATTGACTACAAATCTCGCGTTAAAGAGCTAGAGGCGTCTACTAACCCGTTTTCTTCTGTCATCCTGGCTCAGCTAGCAACCTTGGAGAAACAATCACCAGAGGCTAAACTGACTAGTAAGATTAACTTAATAAAGTGGTTATATACTCGTAATTGGAAGCGAGAAGATATCATGACACTGCTTACTTTTATGGATTGGGTATTCGCTTTACCCAAACAACTTGAGTTAAAATGTAAAGAAATTATAGAAGGTCTAGAGGAGGAACTACACGTGGATTATGTTACAAGCTTTGAACGAATGGGTATTGAAAAAGGCGAAGGGACGATGTTGCTATGTTTTTTAGAAGGGAAATTTAAAAATGTCCCTGATAATTATCTGCAAAAAATTAACAAGGCTGATGCCGAGACTTTAGTAAAATGGGGTAAGCGGGTTTTAAATAGCCAGTCTTTAGATGAGGTTTTTAATGATTAAATAAAAAAATCTCGTGAAATAGTGTACTCGTTTTTTTAGTAAATCAGTCATGGAGTAAAAAATCGTGCTATCAAAACTATATCAAGAAGAATTTATTTACAGTGAAACAGGTGACAGAGCTTACGATCTGATAATGATCCACAAAGCAAATGGTTATGTTATCGTTGTAATAACAGCATTAGAAGAAGCGGGAATCTCAATTACAAGTCTTTATGAACGGATAGCAACACAAGTTTATTTTAAACATCTTCAAGAAATCGAAGCCAACAACATTATTTGGATTGAAAGAATTATTAACCAAACAAGCGAAGAAGCATTTTTTCAGGTAGCTTTAATTTGGGATGAAAAATCAAAATTTTTTCACTCGCCGCAATGGCAACCTTGTGATGAAGAAATTATTTTTTCTATAAAAAGGCATTGTGGAGAATACGTTGGTTAAAAACGAATTTTCGGTTGTGTGTAATGTTGAGGTATACCCTAAATAGACGCTTGCAAATAATTTAAAACTTGTCAAAATAAGGTTATTTTTTTAATTAATTGACAACTTGTCAGCGAGTGTCTAGAATATAAATAGACATAAATTAGGTTAGGAAATAACATGCCTATGACAGGAAAAACCGTCGGCTATATTAGAGTGAGTAGTGTAGACCAAAATCCTGCTCGACAATTAGATACAATTAAGCTTGATAAAACGTTCATTGATTACGTTTCTGCTAAAAATACTAAACGTCCGCAACTTGAAGCGCTGCTAGATTTTATTCGAGAAGGCGACACTTTGATTGTCCATAGTATGGATAGATTGGCGCGTAATTTAGATGATTTAAGAGCCATCGTTCATCAATGTACTCAAAAGCAAGTTACCGTTCAATTTATTAAAGAAAGCCTTATTTTTACTGGGGAAAACTCGCCCATGGCAAATCTGTTATTATCAGTCATGGGTGCCTTTGCTGAATTTGAACGCGCTTTGATCAAGGAGAGACAAGGTGAAGGGATCGCTTTAGCTAAAAAGCGCGGTGTTTACAAGGGCAGAAAAAAAGCCCTTAATTCTGATCAAATTTCATTACTAAAGGAGCAATTTTCTGGAAACAAGACTAAAAGTCAAATTGCCAGAGAATTAAATATAAGCCGAGAAACTTTGTATAAATATCTCAAAGTGAGTGCTTAGGATGTATTTTAAAAATTTTGCAAGTTGGGCTGTGTAAATGAGTCCTACCGTTTTTAAAGAAAAAGGGTTTCGTTTCTTCTTCTTTTCTAAGGAAGAATCTAGAATGCACATTCATGTTTCCTCACCTAAAGGAGAAGCAAAATTTTGGCTTGAACCTATTGTTGCATTGGCGCGGCATTTTAATTTATCGCAAAAAGAATTAAAAGAAATTCAAACGATTGTTGAGGAGAGAGCAGATGAAATCAAACGGGCTTGGAAAAAACATTTCAGAAATTGAGATCCATACTTCCCCCTTTGGGATGTGGCTACTTGTACTTGATACAGAGTATTTTCTTTCTTATAAAGACTATCCTTGGTTCAAAGAGGCTAAAGTTTCTGATATTTACGATGTTCAATTATTACATGGATCGCATCTTCATTGGAAAGCTTTAGATATAGATTTAGATTTGGATGTTTTGGAAAACTCTGAAAAGTATCCACTCACTTACTACCCGTAATAGGAACATTTTCGAGACGTATGCAGAGAATCTCTTAGAGTAACTTTTCGTTCCAATGCTTGTCATACCCCAAAATGAAAGCTATTTTTTATTAAATTTTCCGTCAATTATTGTAGTTGACATTGTCTTTTATCCATGTTTTTATTAAAGATTAAAGATTAAAGATTAAAGATTAAAGATTAAAGATTAAAGTGAAAAGGGAGTAACTGAAAGTGTTTTATCTTTTTACAAGTGAACCAACTATGGGTGAGCGTATTCAAAATGCGGCAAACGCAGGGATACAAACTGCGGCTTCTATTGCAGGAGGGATTGCAACTGTGGCAGGTGCGGCAACAGCCGTCGGCGTACCCGTACTTACAGCGGCAGCGACAGTGCCTGTTGCTATACCTGTTATATTTTCTACTATAGTTTTAGCTCCTTCGATTGTTTCTGCCCGTCAAGCTTATGAAAACACTCCCAGGCATCCAGCTTGTGTTTTGTTGTAAGGATCTTTTTGTAAAAGTATCAAAAGCATCCATTGCTAAAATTATAAGATGTTTCGCGTCCCGCGTTGTTATTTCACTAGTTCGTGTGCATTGCTCTGATGTGTGTTAGAATTGTTCTTGTAAAACGACATAATACCATATAGGACTTTAGATCCGTTTATTCATCAGCATTTTAATTTCCAGAAAATTTTGTAATACAACTACTGGAAAGTCAACTTACTATTAGTTTTGAGAAGATACAAATTTTCCTTGAAACTAAAACTCATTAGTGTTTATATGATAGGAGAAAAAACTTCAAGGGGGAATTCCCGTGCCTAGTGAAATTTCAATAACTGCTGCGGTTAGCTATAAGGGTATCTTTGATCAGTCGATTTATGAGCAAAAGGATTTTTTCGAAAAGCCTGCCAATCGTATTCTTGCAGGAGAGGCATTAGAGACAGAGCTTATAAAATATCTTAATGGAAAAAAAAGAGAAAGACTTACTGTAGTGATTACACGAAATGCTCAGGATAGACTAGTGCAATATCAAGGAATAATCAATGAGGGAAGAGGATTTTGGAATAAGTTTATAAAACCTCTAAGTGCATTTCTTCCATATGGAATGGGAAACGCTTTTAATAATATTGAACAAGCATTCTCGACAATTCCTAAGGACGAAGCAAAAAAAGAGTTATTTAAACTAGCATTTGAACTAAGGTTACTGGAAGAAGGCGTAGACAAAGAACAAGTGGGCGATTTAGAAAAAAAATACATTTTAAAAAAAAGAAATATAGAGTCTTGCGAAATAAAAGACCAAATTGAGAAGGCACTATTATTAGCGAGAGAAGAAGGTGTTTATCTTGAATTGGTTAGACAATTTATTGACAATGCTTTAGAAATGCCAGATTCAAGCTTTCCAATAGAGGATGAAGCGGTTCAACGTGTGACACAAGACGCTTTCTTTAGAAATTTTGATTCACCGTTATTACAAAAATTAGAAAGTATAGCAACTAAATTTATAGTTAACTCTCGTGAGCAAAATACATCTCTCACAAGTAATCGTTGTATATATTATTTTCATGGTGAACCTGGAACCGGGAAAAGCACCAGTGCAAGAAAATTGGCTGAAATATTAGCTTTACCGTGTTTTACTCCCCCTATTAGAAGAGTTGAAGACTTATCAATTGAAAGCCTAGAAGGAAGTGAAAGAACTATGATGACTCACAATCCTGGACTGCTAGCGAAAGCATTAATGAATAAAAATAGAAATGGAAAGTCTTTTCTCAATGCTATACTAATCATAGAAGATTTTGACAGAATTTTGCTTGCAAATGAACAAAGCGGTGGTACACCACCAGCCTTATCTTTTCTGTTAGATTATTTGGACCCTGAAAAAAAACAATATTTTAGTCCATATTTTAATGCGTTTGTTGATATAAGTAGACTTTCTATTATTATAACGGCCAATCAACCTATTCCACAGATAAGGCGTAGTAATGGACATTCTCTTCCAGATCCATATGCGGCGTTACGTTCCAGAGTTACAGAAGTTCACTTTCAAAATTTTTCTGAAGATACTATTACTAATATACTTATACCGATTGCCGATGACTTAATAAGAAAATATAATCTCCAAGCAAGCGAATATAGAGGCCGAACAAAGGCACAGTTTATTGAGGAGGCAATTAATAGGCAAAAATCTTGTTCTGCCACATTAGAACCAAGGGATTTAAAAAGGCAACTGGAAACAGTGGTTATTGCCTACAAACGAAATACGCCACTACAACCAATACTACCAGAAGAAATTTATTTTCGTCCAAACTGTTGCTCGCAATCTCTTACACAGCTAGGAGTATCTGAATCGAGTCATCAAAGCTCGTTGTCTCCGAACCCGCGTCGAAGAGTTTCATCACAACAACAAATGAATCAACCGCCTATACTAACTCAATTTCATCAGCCTAATAGCACTGCTTCCAATGTAGTATCTGAATCGAGTCATCAAAGCTCGTTGTCTCCGAACCCGCGTCGAAGAGTTTCATCACAACAACAAATGAATCAACCGCCTATACTAACTCAATTTCATCAGCCTAATAGCACTGCTTCCAATGTAGTATCTGAATCGAGTCATCAAAGCTCGTTGTCTCCGAACCCGCGTCGAAGAGTT
>DAORSV010000023.1:0-22913 GCA_035443705.1 Gammaproteobacteria bacterium | reverse complement strand
TGGTGGGCCCACTAGGACTCGAACCTAGGACCAAGGGATTATGAGTCCCCTGCTCTAACCAACTGAGCTATGGGCCCGATATCGGGATGTGAGAGAGGGATTATAGCACGTCCCTCACTTAAAAATTAACCCTTGCCATCACCTTTTTCTTCTTCCAAGAAACTCTTAAGCTGCTCGGCGCGGCTGGGTTGTCGCAACTTGCGCAGCGCTTTCGCCTCGATTTGCCGAATACGCTCGCGAGTAACGTCGAATTGCTTGCCTACCTCTTCTAGAGTGTGATCGGTGTTCATTTCTATGCCAAAACGCATACGAAGTACCTTCGCCTCGCGCGGCGTTAAGCCTGCCAGTATACGGCGTGTGGCTTCACGTAAGCCCTCCATGGTGGCAGCATCGACGGGCGATTGTACATTGGCATCTTCGATGAAATCACCTAAGTGTGAATCGTCATCATCTCCGATCGGCGTTTCCGTGGAAATGGGCTCTTTCGCAATCTTTAAGACTTTAAGGATCTTATCTTCGGGCATCGCCATACGTTTACCTAATTCTTCAGGCGTTGGTTCTCGACCCATCTCTTGCAACATCTGACGTTGGATGCGATTTAATTTGTTGATGGTTTCAATCATGTGTACAGGAATACGAATGGTACGTGCTTGATCAGCAATCGATCGCGTAATCGCTTGACGGATCCACCAGGTTGCATAAGTGGAAAATTTATAACCACGACGATATTCAAACTTATCGACCGCTTTCATCAACCCGATATTGCCTTCCTGAATTAAATCCAAAAATTGCAGCCCGCGATTCGTGTATTTTTTAGCAATAGAAATCACCAAACGGAGATTTGCTTCTACCATTTCTTTTTTAGCACGACGCGCTTTTGCTTCACCGATAGACATGTGTCTATTTAATTCTTTAATTTCCGCAATCGTTAAGACCGTTTCTTTTTCAAGCTCAACTAAATCTTGCTGATACCCCAACAATGTTTCTTTATGTTCCGCGAGCACATCTGCATAAGCAGCCTTGCTCGCACAATGTGTTTTTACCCATTCGAAATCCGTTTCATGATTCGGAAAAGAAGTAATAAATAACTGTCTTGGCATCTTGGCTTTGTTAACGCAAATATCCATGATGGCGCGTTCGGAAACGCGCACTTTTTCCAACATGCTTCGCATACCCTCTGTTAGCACATCAAAGAAACGTGGCACTAATTTAAAACCGATTAAACACCCACCTAATTGAGTCAATAAATCTAAGGTTTTCGGATGATGACGACCCTGTTTTTCAATTGCAGCTTGTGCTTCATGTTTTAAAGCAAATAATTCATCAAATCGTCTTTTAGTTTCGATAAAGTCGGGCTCTGTATCAAATCCCGTACTTTCGGTTGTTTCTTCTTCTTCCTCTTCTGCATCGATTGCTGTAACGGCAACAACACTTTCTTCTACAACGGGTTCTTCCGCAACAGCCATACCAAAGGTCATATCAACAAACCCGTTAATCAGTTCCGTAACTTTTATTTCGCCTTTTTCTACTTTTGCAAATTCATCTTGAATAAGATCTAACAGTGTTGGATACGTTGCAACCGTTTGTAAAACTTCTCTAGCCCCTTCTTCAATACGTTTGGCAATCGCGATTTCGCCTTGCCGAGTTAAAAGTCCTACGGTTCCCATTTCGCGCATATACAAGCGCACAGGATCATTTGTGGGGTCGCGCACTTTATCGATTTCACCTGCAGCGGAAACAGCCTGGACTGCACCTTCTACAACTTCTTCGGAAACAACAGGCTCTACTTCCTCACCCGAAAGCAATAATCCCCCAACATCCGATGACATTTCGTAAACGGTAATACCTTTTTCATCGAGCGCTTGTACAATCTCTTCGATGATGAGTTCTGCATCGGGAACGTCTTCTGTAAGATGTTCGTTAACATCATCATAAGTGAGATAACCTTTTTCTTCGCCCAAGGCGACCAATAATTTAATTTGTGCCGCTTGGCGATCTTTGTCTACATAAGTACTCATAATTTATTCTCTACGCTCATTTTTATTTGGCCAAAAGCTAACCCACCCGCGAAATTCCAATTTTATCACTATAAATCGGTTAATCCACTCGGTTTTTTTCCCTTTGAGCCAACAAATTTTTTAATTGTGCTTTCTCATCCGTTGAAAGCACGCCCGTTTTAGCCTTTATCAGTAGAGATTCCATGGCCTGCTCTTGAGCTGCTCCGCGCAAATTCTGCAAAGCGCCCAAAAATTCCTGATCCACCCCACCCTGTGGAATGCGATCGACGATGCGCTTTAAGGCATCATAAGAAAACTGACTAACACAATTTTCTGGAAGCTGCTCCTTAAAAGCTTCTATGCCAATAGTAGAATCAAAACGTAGAATTTCAATAGTGGCGCACAATAAATTTGCACCTGCAATTTCTAAACCTCGAAATTCCGTCGATTCCCCTGCCTTTAAAACGAGTTCTCTGTGTTCTAACATCATGGCAACCAGCTGATAAGCAGGACTCGGCGGAAGAGCTAGCTCTCTAACGGCTCTATTAGACAAGATATTGTTCTTTTTGTTCCCATATTTTTTTTGTACTACCTGAGAATTTACGCCTGCTAACTCTGCTAAGCGGTCGTACAGCATTTGTTGTAATACCCCGGGTGGTACTAATTTAATCAGTGGTTTTGCCAAGGTGACTAATTGGGCACGACTGTCTAAATGATGCAAATCTAAATGCGCGGTTAAATCTTCAAACAAAAAATCCGACAAAAGACTTGCACGTTCCACACGATCTAAAAAAGCCACCTGTCCCAATTTCCGTACCAGCGAATCCGGATCTTCACCTGCTGGCAATAACATAAAGCGAACACGACGCCCTTCTTTCATATGCGGCAAAATAAGGGGCAAGGCGCGTTTTGCCGCAGCTTGACCGGCCTTATCACCATCAAAGCAAAATATCAGCTGAGAGGCCTGTCGAAATAACGCATCAATTTGCTTTTCGGTGACAGCGGTTCCTAATGTTGCAACCACATTCTTAATGCCAAATTGCGCGAGGCTGACCACATCCATATAACCTTCAACCACTAAAAGACTCGTTAAGGCACGGTTTCCTAATCTTGCTTCATATAATCCATACAGCTCTGAACCCTTGTTAAAAACCAGAGTTTCGGGAGAATTCAAATACTTAGGCTCACCTTCAGAGCCCATAACTCTACCACCAAACCCGACAACACGACCACGTCTATCCCGAATAGGAAATAAAATACGATCGCGAAAACGATCGTAATAACGACCCGCTTCCTTTTTAACAACTAACCCTGCCAAAATTAATGCGTCTATGCGCGTTTGATCTGTGCCCAAATTTTTAACCAACGCATCCCATCCAGGCGGCGCAAATCCTAATCCAAATTGTTTTGCAATTTGTCCGGTTAGACCTCTTTTTTTTAAATATTGATGCGCTTTTTCTGCTACCGCATGTGTGCGTAATTGCGTTTGATAAAAAGCAGCGGCGATCGCTAATATTTCGTAAACCGGTGCAGATCGCGCCGTTTGATTGCTTTCTTGTGTTTCTATCGGCATTGCTAAACCGGCACGACTTGCCAATGTTTCGACAGCCTCTACAAAATGTAGTCCATCGTGTTCTGTGAGAAATTGAATGGCATCGCCGCTCACACCGCAACCAAAACAATGATAAAATTGTTTAGCGGCACTCACCGTAAAGGAAGCGGTTTTTTCTTGATGAAAGGGGCAACATGCAATAAAATTCGCACCGGCGCGACGAAGCGAAATCCGTCCACCAATAATTTCTGCAATATCAGTACGCGCTAAGAGTTCTTCAATAAATGATTGGGGAATTTGCCCCGTCATAACACTTACGACGCTAATTGATTTTTGATTAAACTACCGACTTCGCCTATGTCTGCACGACCTTGCAGCTTGGGCTTCAACAAATTCATCACTTTAGCCATATCACGAATAGATGCTGCACCCACTTCTTGAATGGCTTGCTGAATAAACGTTTGAATTTCTTCATGACTTAAGGGCGTTGGCAAATATTCTTGAATGATGCCGATCTCAAAAATTTCTTTTTCGGCGAGATCATGGCGTGATGCTGCTTCAAATTGTTTAATTGAGTCACGACGTTGCCGAATCATTTTATCCAGCGTGCTTAAAATCTGCTCATCATCCAAAGTAATGCGCTCATCCACTTCTTGCTGCTTAATCGCCGCTTGGATCAAACGAATCACAGCAAGCTTTGGCTTATCTTGCGCCCGCATAGTCGCTATCATACTAGCCTGTATTTTATTTTTTAAAGATTCTTCTGTCATATTTGCCTCCATCCATCACGCTTAAGCGCGTGCTTCCCGGTGACCCGGCTGCCCGTTCATTTGCTCTCGCGTTAATTTTTTTAAATGACGCTTTCTTGCAGCAGCGGCTTTTCGCTTACGAATCATGGAACCTTTTTGATAGAATTCACGACGACGCAATTCTTTGGGAATCCCGGCCTTTTCAACCGCGCGTTTAAAACGACGTATTGCAGAATCAATAGACTCCCCATCTCTCATACGAACACTTGGCATCGAATATCACACCCCTAAAGTTAGTTACTTAAAATTAAACCCATCTACAGTTAAGCATGTTATTCTAGACCAGTCGGAGAAGATTGGAAAGGTTTTATGAGCATACGAAGAGTATTAGGCATTGAAACATCCTGTGATGATACAGGCGTTGCTATTTTTGACGCGGAGGCGGGCCTATTGGCACATGCGCTCCATAGTCAAACCGCAACACATATCCCGTACGGCGGCGTTGTGCCCGAATTAGCCTCGCGTGATCATGCTTGTAAATTGCTGCCGCTCTTAGAAAAAGTATTTCAGGCAGCCGACGTACCTAAACAGTCTATTGATGGCATTGCCTATACCGCAGGACCTGGTCTGATTGGCGCTTTGCTGGTGGGTGCCGCTTTTGGCAAAGCGCTGGGGTACGCTTGGGGCATTCCCACCGTAGGTGTACATCATATGGAGGGCCACTTGCTCGCACCCATGCTGGAAAATCCCGCACCCGCTTTCCCCTTTGTCGCTTTGTTGGTATCGGGCGGCCACACAATGCTGGTAGAAGTAATGGGCATCGGCCAATATAAAATTTTAGGTGAATCGCTGGATGATGCAGCAGGTGAAGCTTTTGATAAAGTTGCAAAACATTTAGGCTTACCGTATCCGGGAGGACCTGCACTTGCCGCCTTAGCAGAACAGGGAATACACAATCGTTTTGTATTCCCAAGACCCTTAACCCAAAAACCCGGTTTAGATTTTAGTTTTAGTGGACTCAAAACTTTTACAATGAACACATTACGTGCGACTGATCAAACCACACAAGATAAAGCGGATATTGCCTGGGGATTTCAAGATGCTGTTGTCGATACACTTTACCTAAAATGCAAACGCGCATTGCAATTCACCGGATTAAATCGACTTATCGTTGCAGGAGGTGTTGGTGCTAATCGAGAGCTCCGAACTAAATTACAAACATTAGAACAAACGCATAATGTAACCGTCTTTTATCCCCGATTAGAATTTTGTACCGACAATGGCGCGATGATTGCCTATGCTGGGTATCAGCGATTAAAAATGGGCGGCGATCACAATCTTGAGATTTTAGCATCTCCACGGTGGAACATGGAGTCGTTATCGACACCAAAGCTGTAACGTCCGTCAATTTAACTCATGGGTCTATCATTCAATTGTTCTCTTTTTGTATCCGATCTTGAGTTACTTACCCCCTGCCAAATCAATGAACGATCCCGTCACGTAAGAGGCTTCTTCAGAAAGCAACCAAAGAATTGCATTAGCAACTTCTGAAGGTTCTCCACCACGTTGCATTGGAAGCTGTGTTTTAATGCGATTCACTCTGTTGGGGTCACCCCCGCTCGCATGTATATCTGTCAGGATAAAACCAGGTCTCACGCCATTGACTCGAATATTCTCGTTTGCCACTTCAACAGAAAGACCAATGGTTAAGGTATCAATCGCACCTTTTGACGCAGCATAATCAACATATTCTCCTGCTGATCCCAGACGCGAAGCAGCAGAAGAGACATTAACAATAGCACCTCCGTTTCCCCCATGGATCGTAGACATGCGTCGCACAGCTTCGCGAGCACAAAGAAAACAGCTTGAAACATTGGTACTAAAAATTCTTTGTAACCGCGCCAAATCTATCTTATCAACGCGCGTTTTTGGTTCGAGAATACCGACATTATTTACTAAGGCCGTTAATATGCCTAGCTCCTTATCAACAACTTTAAATAGTTTTTCTACCTCTAATTCTTTGCTAACATCCGCTTTCACAGCTATAGCTTGTCCACCATTTTTATAGATCAGATCTACAATTGCATTTGCTGCTGCATCATTTCTCATGTAATTTACGCAGACTTTATAACCTAATGATGCTGCTTTTATCGCTGTAGCAGCTCCAATTCCTCGGCTACTCCCGGTAACTATAATGACTTTTTGCATGATACTTTTAGATCCAATTGAAGGGTTTATTCATAATGCGACCACATGCGAATAATTTTTACAATACCTTCGGTTTTTAATACCTGATAGACAAGACGATGTTGCACATTAATGCGTCGCGAGTAAGCACTCAGTAAATCCCCTACCAATTTCTGATACGGCGGTGGATTCTGAAAAGGATCGACTTTCAAAATTTCGAGCAAAACCTCAGCTTTTTTCCTAAGCCCCCTTAAAGTGAGCTTTTTCGCGTCTTTCTGTGCGTCTTTAGTATAAACAAGCGCCCAACTCACCAATCAAGATCTCGATCACATGCATCGGGAGGTGTTTGTAACCCGCGCTTTATAGATTCGCGCATATTGGGAATAGACATTAAAAACAAAGTCTCCTGAATTGAAGACCAGTCTTCCTCGGAAACCAATATCGCATTATGGCGCTTTCCTGTAATCAAAACAGGCTCATGATGCAAAGAAACCTCATCAACAAGATTATAAAGCTGAGTACGCGCTTCACTGACGGTTAAAGGGGACATACACGTTTTCCTCTAAAATTGCTCTCCCAATACAAGCGTACTCAATTTCGTACGATTATGCAAGGTGTATATATGGACACCTTCAGGAATTAATGCCAAACTAAACATCAATCACACTATATCAATGTACCCTTTGAAAATTGCCCTCTAAGGAGAATACGATGCAGACCATCGCACGACTTTTATTCGGATTTTTGTTATATCTCGCTGCGACGCCAGCCCTTGCAAACAACAAAATATTAATTTGTACGGACACTAACTTTTGGTATCCTTTTACCTATCTTGAAGACAATAAACCTACCGGTCTCCATATTGATATCATTAAGACAGCACTGCGTAATTTAGGATATGAGGCTCAATTTAAAGCCACTTCTTGGAAACAATGCTTAAGTGATGCAGAACACGGTCTTGTTGATGCTGTCGCAACTGCCTCTTATCGCGATGATCGTGCTGCTTATCTTAACTACCCAGAAGGCGCTGCCGTTGATAAAAAATCCCCTTGGCGCGTGTCACAAGTCGGTTATGTATTAGTAACATCCGCATTCGACAAACAGGGCAAAAAAAATACTTATCACTTCGGCGGGAATTTTAAGACAGTACCAGAACCTGTTCGCGCCCCCATTCACTACTCTGTTGTTAAAGATCTCGAAAAAGAGGGGTTAGAAGTACGTGAAGGAAAAAATTCGTTGTATAACTTCAAGCAATTAGCAGAAGAACACACTGGATCTGTCGTTGACATTGAAGACGTATCGCTATATTTTGCAACACAACCCCAGTTTGCAGATAAATTAATAATCCAAAAAAAGCGTTTAAATTATAAATCCTACTTTCTTGCTTTTTCAAAATCGGGTTCTATAAAACGCGATGCGTCAGAAATCATCTGGAAAAAAATTGCCAAGATCCGCGATAATCCAAAGAAAATAGCAGAATTTTTAAAGCACTACTAGAACCCATAATCTGAAAAGCGATGGATACAAAAATCAAACACTATGAAGAACCAATCTTAGGTTCCGTACCTTGTAATAACCGTTGTATATTGGCACGATGACGCCACAACAAAAATGCACTCATGATAAAAACAGGAATAGCATATTGGATATTCAACAACCAAAAAGTATAAATGGGTGCTAACAGCGCCGCGCTTAATGCTGCCAAAGAAGAAATACGAAAACAATAAACAATAATGCCCCATGTCCCCACGCTAAGAAGCCCCAGGGGGATAGAAAGCGCGAGCAGTGTGCCAACTGCTGTCGCAACACCTTTGCCCCCTTTAAATGCAAAAAAAATGGGGTACACATGCCCTAAAAATGCAGAGAGCATCACCAATCCTACAAACTGAGCCCCTGGATTAATATGCATGACAATAAAAACAGGAATGAACCCTTTCAGGACATCGCCAAGCAATGTCGCAATAGCGGCTTTTTTGTTACCAAGGCGTAGTACATTCGTAGTTCCCGGATTTTTAGAGCCGGCAGTGCGAGGATCAGGCAAGCCTGCCAAGCGACACACAATCACAGCGCTCGACAATGATCCAATAGCGTAAGCCAATAAACAAAATACTATCAAAGTTAACATGCTATATTTCATCTTGAAAGTAGAATTCAAAATGGTATCATGATGAAAATGTATTTAACATAGGATTTTTAGGAACGTGTACGTTTCGGGGTGTGCCCATTAATACTTTATTACCTAATCAAATGCCCATACCCAGCCCAGAAGCATTCCAACATAGCATGCAGTTGTTAGTGCATATTTTTTCTGAAATTAAGCATCATGGTGGAAAAATCCCCTTTGCGAAATATATGGATCTTGCGTTATATACCCCCGGGCTCGGATATTACAGTGGTGGCATGCAAAAATTCGGCATGCACGGCGATTTTGTGACGGCGCCGGAACTCTCTGCCCTCTTTTCAAAATGTCTAGCGCGCCAATGTCAAGAGATTTTAGAAAATCTCGGCGATGGCGATATTTTAGAGGTCGGTGCGGGCAGCGGACAAATGGCTGCCGATATACTTTTGGCATTAACAAAAGCGAATGCGCTACCAAACTATTATTATATTCTAGAATTAAGTGCAGATTTAAAAAAACGCCAACAAGAAAAAATAGCAACGCTATGCCCCAGATTTTTTAACCGTGTCGTCTGGCTGGAAACACTTCCGTTGTTTGATTTTAAAGGTGTTATACTCGCCAACGAAGTATTAGATGCCATGCCTGTTCATCAATTTCACATACACCAAAATATATTGCATGAAGTTGAAGTCACTGTACAGGATGACAAACTCCAGCATCAAATATCTCCGACAAACAATCCACATCTTTTAGCACATTATCATTCTCAAACGTGGCCAACGGAATATACGTCCGAAATTAACTTACACTTAAAACCCTGGATCATGAGTCTATCAGACATTTTAAAATCAGGTGTTATATTAATTATTGATTACGGCTTTCCTCAGCATGAATATTATCACCCCCAACGATCGATGGGCACTTTAATGTGCCATTATAGGCATTATGCACATCATGATCCTTTTTTATACCCGGGATTACAAGATATAACAGCACATGTCGACTTTACGGCCATCGCCGAAGCTGCCAGCGAAATTGCACTCGATGTTTTGGGGTTCACCTCGCAAGCTGCCTTTCTATTCGACACCGGGCTGATGACGTTGGTAGAACCATACAATGCGACAACCGATAAAGAAATTATTGTTCGCAATCACGCCATTCAAACACTCACTTCTCCTGCAGAAATGGGAGAATTATTTAAAGTGATTGCATTAGGCAGAAATTTTGAAGAAAATTTGATGGGATTTAATCGAATGGATCGACGCTATACGCTTTAGACTCTGCGCAAATAAAAGTAAAAATTATTTTGCATAGAGCCTTAGTCAAAAGCCTTTTCAATCGCGCGTGCGCGTTGTTGATGCAACCGAACACCTAATGCTGCACCTTCTAACCCTGCATCTATTAAGGGCTTAATCAAAACTGCTTTTGCGACTTGCAAGGCCTCTCGCATTCTATCTGCTTGCGGATACGATGCCGTTTCTCGTCCCAAACGACCTCTTGCATCCGCTTCGCAAGCAAGCAAGAATTTTTCAAACCGTTCAGGTTGTCTAAACGCATCTAAACGCTCTAAAGTTTTTAAAAGTGTGGTGGGTTTTAATTCAAATACGCGATGACAATGTAAATGAAAACGACTAACCAATTTGGCTAAATCGCCATATTCTTTTGGCACACGATACCGTTTACAAAAAGCTTGAATTAACGGCACACCCCGTTCTTCATGTCCACGATGACTGGGCCACATTTCGGGCGGGCTTTCGCCCTTGCCTAAATCATGACACAGCGCTGCAAAGCGCGTTAATCTCTCCTGAGAGAGCTTGGCTGAGATACCTAATACCATCATGACATGAATACCCGTGTCTATTTCGGGATGATGTTGTTCTGGTTGTGGGATCCCCCACAATTTATCGAGCGCAGGCCAAATTCGTTGTAATGCTCCACATGCACGCAAGACTAAAAAGAATTGAGTGGGATCAGCTTCTCCTAAAGCACGATGCATTTCTTGCCAAACACGCTCTGCGACTAATTCGTCGACCTCATTTGAAGCAACCATTGAACGCATTAAATTGATCGTTTCTGGTGCTACGGTAAACCCTAATGGCGCAAATCTGGCAGCAAAACGAGCAACACGCAAAATACGCACCGGATCTTCAGCAAAAGCAGACGATACATGCCGTAGAGTTTTATTTTTGAGATCTGCTTGTCCCTGAAAGGGATCGATAATTTCGCCTCGTTCGGTTGTGGCCATCGCGTTAATTGTTAAATCTCGACGCGATAAATCTTCTTCTAATGTAACATCCGGACTGGCATAACATTCAAACCCATAATAGCCCTTACCCGTTTTACGCTCGGTGCGTGCTAATGCATATTCTTCTTGGGTTTGAGGGTGTAAAAAAACAGGAAAATCTTTGCCAACGGGCTTATAACCCTCTGCTAATAACGCTTCGGGTGTTCCACCAACGATAACCCAATCTCGCTCGCGTTGCGGCAAGCCGAGTAATTTATCACGAACTGCACCACCCACTAAATAAATTTGCAAACAACACCTCTCTTAAAAAAACAAATTATTTTTGCACAGTACCTTATTAAGATAAGGCATGCAAGGATTGCGCTGCATTCCAGCATTTGTTTTTATATCGCACAAAGAAAAAAACCGCATTTAAAAATCCATACGTCGCCCATAATATCCAAGTCATAATGGGTGAAGCGCCAAAATAGATCACGCAAATAACCGTCGGAATGACTGAAAACACCCAAGCGTTCACGCTGTTCATCCACATCACAAATTTTGTATCACCCGCTGCGATTAATATTCCACTAATCATCCATGAAACCGCATCGAACATAAAATATACCCATAGCCATCTCAACGCTATCGCCACTTGATTTTTTAACGTCTCGTTTAATGTTAAGGGTGAATTGACATTAAAAAAAAGATCGACTAGTTTCTCAGAAAAAAAGAAAAAGGGAATAATCAGAAACAACATAATAATCAAAATTATTTTAATACTGGAGCGCAAAGTTCTAGACAAAACTTCTTCGCGATTTGCGCCAATATAGTTGGCAGCAACTGTTGTGATACCTTTTTGCAAGCCCAAAAACCCCACAACAAACAATACAGAAAAGCTATCACCAATCGTAAATGCCGTCACATGGTTTACACTCACAAAAGCTAAAATTTGAATTAAAACACTCCAGGCTATTGCATCCATAACGTTTGCTAATGCATTAGGAATACCAATGCGCAAGATACTTGAAAATAGTTTTGGCTTAAATTTCCACCGATGTGTGCCATGTGTTTCTCGATGTCGACCCCGCAAAAAAACGGCTAACAACACGACCACCTGGACCGTTTGTGCCACACCCGTTGCAATAGCAGCACCCTTGGCACCTAATGCCGACACAACACCGTCCACCCCAAAAATCAATAAAAAATCCAATGCAATATTTAAAACATTACTGAGCACCGTCGTGAACATAACAAGCTTTACACGCCCACGTCCTATAAAAAAAGAAGATACGGCGGCAGTGATTGGAAAAGTAGGCCCGAATAACATTAAGATTTTAAAAAATGGAATGCCTTCTGCAACATAATCTGGATTCGAAATAAAGAGGGGGCCAGCAAAAAGACCCAGCGGAATAAAAATAAATCCGGTCATCAGAGAAAACCAGATCATCTGCCAGACAGGTTCTCCCATCTTGTTAAGTTTCTTTGCACCGTTATACTGACCAACGAAAACCTCTGCAATAGAAGCAATACCAATAGTACCCAACTGAAAAATGCTGAATATTAACCAAGCAAGCACCGCTGCATTCATCGCCCCGGTGTTGTATCGGGCCAAGATAAGACGGTCGAAAAAAAGCATCATATTGACAGACAGTATCGATAAGATCAGAGGATACGAAATAGCCCAGAGCTCTTGAACACTGCCTTCAGAATAGCGGGTGAGCTGGCCGCGAAAGTTCATCATTGTAAATTAGAGTGCCCTCCTGTCAGATAGATATCATATCGATTACTTTTGCCTTTGACAATAAAGCTGGGAGCACTTCCCTGCAGGACGGGCGCATGCCGTTGCCGCTTCACCACAACCCGCTTTCGCGCCTTCTTAAGCGCTAAAGGCAACAGCATATCCGCATCCTTATCGTCTCCCACTATATTACGTATGAGCCGCATTTCGATTTTGGTCAAGGCGCTTTTGTCGCGATGCGGAAACATGGGATCTAAATACACCACATCTGGGCTGTTTTCTGGAGTTATGGCTTCTAAAATTTTTTTTGCGTCATTGCTAACAACCGTCATAAATTGCGTCACCGCTGCACCTTTTGCGTCTTGGCTCGCACGCAACAGACCATCTATTAATAATGTTGCGATGATAGGGGAACGCTCGACCAGCTGTACCCTGCATCCAAGCGACGCCAAGATAAAAGCATCCCGCCCTAACCCTGCTGTTGCATCTAAGACTGTGATTTGTTTGGCACCCGCCTTCAACCCAACCGCTCTCGCGATTGCTTGGTTTCTACCTCCGCCTTTTAGCCAGCGGTATCCGAACGGGCCCGTTAAAAATTCTGCAAAGATAACGTGCGTAGTTTTATCGTGTTTAGAAACCAATTCGATGCGATCTTCTGTTACATGTAGCAGGGTGGATGTATTCTCTAAAAAATTATATCCTGCTGATTTAGCCAGTGACAAATTAAGTGTTTGAGCAAGCTGTTCTGCTTTCAGCTGGCAGGCAGGCGTTTGCCAAGTAACTACGAGCGACAAATGATACAGTTTGTAATCTCCACATAAACGATATAACAAAAGAAAATGATAACTGTCACCAACATGAGCTTTCCACCAAAAACTTGATAACCGCGCTCAAATTTTTTATTCCGTGAATATCGCGTACACCACACCATGCAGGCAGGAAAAATCCCAAACAATAGCGCTGCAAGTATACCCGCTAAACTTAAAACATGACTAAAACCCGAGGGATAAAATAAAACAATTAACAAAGGAGGCAGATAAACGCAGCCTAGTAAAAAAAAGCGGTGTAATCTTGTTTTTTTTTGTAACCCTAATCCGTCGGCTAGAAAATGAAGCAAGGCTAAGGATACGCCCAGTAAAGAGGTAAAAATAGCACATAGCGTGAACCATCGGCTACTTTGCGTAATCCAGGCATTCCCCGTAATGTGTTCTAAGGCAACAGCAACACCTGTCCCATCATCGTGATGTTGTATCAATGTTTCAAAACTATTAACCCCCGTCAGCGGGATTATGCCCAGCGCAACCCATTCCCACAACAGATAAATAACCAATGGAATAAAACTGCCCAGCATAACCACATACCGCAAGGCCAATACATCACGATTTAAATAATGCGTTAGACTGGGGATAATAGGCGCAAATCCAAAAGCGGTAATAATCAAAGGCAATGTTAGCTGAACATCTGTGAAATCCATCACGCCAAGCTTAGCCGTTTCAACACTGGGCGATGCTGAAACAATAAGCAGGATATAGGTTAAAACTAAACCAGACATCAAATACCGGTTAATATTTTCGACAACTACAGTGCCATAAGAAATAATTAATCCGAACACAAAAATTAAACTCATCACCACAATGTTTGAGGATATATTGAGATGAAATTTTTCAAGCGCATTTAAAACCCAAGCGCTACTACCCGTCAGATAAGCAACAATCAAAGCATATAAAAACAAAAGATAGACAATCCAGGCGATCATTTTTCCAAACCGACCAAATATTGCATGTGTCATCGAAATTAAATCTTTGTCACCCGAAAATCGCAAGTTCACTTCGAGCAGCAATAAAGCGGCAACCGTCATAAAAAACCAACACACCAAAAAAGCAAAACCACTTGGGATAAATCCACTATTGGCAGTACTTAAGGGTAATGCAAGCATCCCAGCACCTATAGCCGTACCACTGGCCAATAAAATGCCCCCAAACACTTTATCTTTATTGATCATCACATCGCATCGCTAGAAAATAACGCGTCAACTAATGTTGCTGCTTCAAAGGAACGAAGATCATCAATACCCTCTCCAACCCCTATAAAACGAATCGGAATTTTAAGCGTTTTGGCAATATTAAAAATCATACCCCCTTTCGCTGTGCCGTCTAGTTTTGTGAGGGTTATTCCCGTAACACCCAACGCTTCATTAAATTTTTGGGCTTGCACCAGTGCATTTTGCCCTATGCCAGCATCCAGCACTAACATGATTTCGTGTGGTGCTTCTTCATCTAATTTACGAATTACCCTAACCACTTTTTTTAATTCTTCCATGAGGGACTCTTGCGTATGTAATCTACCCGCCGTATCGGCAATTAATACGTCAAACCCTTTTGCTTTCGCCGTCTGAAAAGCATCAAAAATAACAGAAGCGCTATCCGCACCCATATGTTGAGCGATCACGGGTGTATGGTTACGTTCACCCCACACTTTCAGTTGTTCGATTGCTGCGGCACGAAAAGTGTCACCTGCAGCGAGAATAACTTTTTTTCCTTCTGCTTCAAGTTTTTTAGCCAATTTTCCAATGGTTGTGGTTTTACCGGCACCATTAATACCGACCATTAATATCACAAAAGGTTTTTTATCACTTAAAACCAAAGGCACTTCGGCACTTGATAAGAGTTGATTGAGATCTTGTTTAAGCGCTAAAGCCAAACCTGCAGGATCAGAAAGCTCGCGACGATCTAAGCGCTTTGTTAAATCCTGCATAATTTGTTCGGTGGAACTCACGCCAATATCCGCTGATAACAAAAAAGTTTCTAATTCTGCGAGGAGTACGCTGTCGATTTCTTTTTTGCCGAGAAACACCTGCGCCAGCCCTTCTGAAAAAACCGCACGCGTGCGACGTAGCCCGTCTTTGAAGCGAGTGAACATGCTCTTTGCTTCAGGCACCTTGGGTTCCGGCGGAATTTCCGTTTTTTTACCCCATTTTAGAAAATCCAACATTTTATTTGCCTATTTGTTGATAACACCAAAACACACAGGATACAGCAGAAGGAATGTTTATACCAATGGGCGGAAAAGACAGAAGAATTGAAAATAATGTGTCTGTGTTCAGACTTGACCCATTGCCGCCTCCTTGGTGTATACTCCCCTTTATAGTTAATGTTAACCTCGGGAATAAATGATGTACTTCAAACACCTATGCTTATGGCTACTCTTCGCCGCGATCAGTGGTTCTGCTCTTGCTTCTGAAACGCCGCCTGCTTCTAATACCCATGAATACAAGTTAGATAATGGTCTAAAACTAATCGTTCGAGAAGATCACCGTTCCCCCATTGTGGTAACACAAGTTTGGTACAAGGTGGGTAGTAGTTATGAACCAAATGGCATCACGGGCATTTCGCATGCACTCGAACATATGATGTTTCGCGGCACGACAAACCACCCCAAAGATGAATTTTCTCGTTTAATTGCGATTGGTGGCGGTGATCAAAATGCGTTTACCTCAAGTGATTTTACTGCTTATTTTCAAGAGCTTGATGCGGAACGTTTAAAGCTTTGCTTTGAACTCGAAGCTGATCGCATGGCAAATTTAACACTACCTGAAGATGCTTTTAAACAAGAACTTAAGGTAATAATGGAAGAACGTCGATTGCGAACGGATGACAATCCAGAATCCTTAACCCGAGAACGATTGCATGCAGCCGCACATATCAGCAATCCTTATCATCATTGGCCCATCGGCTGGATGAATGATATAGAGAATTTAACCGTTGAAGATCTACGGACTTGGTATAAAACATGGTATGGCCCTAATAATGCAATTGTTGTTGTGGTCGGCGATGTAAACCCCGAAGCCGTCCATCAATTAGCACAAACCTATTTCGGTCCCTTAAAACCCATTACGATACCAACACTAAAACCGCGTAAAGAGCTCGTTAATCTTGGAAAACGTCAAATTCAAGTGAGCGCCAATGCAACCGTTCCACGATTATTTATGGCTTACAACGTTCCTTCTATTATAACCGCCTCTAGCCCCGAAGAACCGTATGCGCTACTCATGCTGTTAATGGCATTGGATGGTGGCAATAGTGGGCGTTTTTCTAAAGATTTGATCCGCGATCAATCGCTTATCACCAGCGTTTTTTCTACGTATGACCCCTTTAGTTTACATGAAGCATTGATGGAATTTAGCGCAATACCCACACAAAACCACACGCTGGCAGAAGTCGAAGCAGCACTGCTACAGCAATTCGAGCGATTAAAAACATCGCCTATTAGCGATGCTGAATTAAACCGCGTTAAAGTTAATGCGATTGCGCAACATACCTATGCTAAAGACTCTATGTCGGATCAAGCCATTGGGTTGGGTAGTTTAGAATCCGTCGGACTCTCTTGGAAACTGGCGGATACTTTTCCGGAACAGATCCAAACGATTACTGCGGAAGATATCCAAAAAGTCGCACAAAAGTATCTAACGCAAGAACGGCTAACAACCGCTGAACTCATCCCTTTAAAATCTGGAACTTAATTTTATGAAAAATCGATATTGGCGCATTGTCTTATTTGTATTTGTCTTACCCATCGTGCTCTTTTTTTCATTTTCGAAAAAAGTAGTTAAAACGGAATCTGCTGCAACTTCTGTAGAAACAAGTATGATTCAGCAGTCTACGACTACTCCTACGCCCATGCCCATGCCCACCCCTATACCACATACTGTTGCCATAGAAAATTGGTCAACCACCAATGGGACGCGTGTTTATTTTGTCGCAACGGAAGGTATTCCTATTATTGATGTGCAAGTCAATTTTGATGCGGGATCTGCCAGAGACGCTGAAAAACCTGGACTAGCTGCATTATGTCTTCATTTGTTAGATCAAGGGATCCCCAATGCAAGCGCAGATTTGATTGCCGAAAAATTTGAGGATTCTGGCGCAAAATTTAGCGTTGACGTCGATCGCGATCGAGCCACTATTTCGCTACGCTCCTTAACCGATCCAAAACTTTTAAATCCCGTGATCGCGCTATATGTTGATTTGATCTCAAACCCAACGTTCCCTGAAAACAATATAGAAACTCAAAGAAACCAAACGCTAATCGGGCTTCAACGAAATTTACAACAACCGAATGCAGTCGCAAGTCAAGCTTTCTTTAAGGCACTTTACAAAAACCATCCTTATGCAGAACCCGCTTGTGGTACCATCGAGGGTGTTACTTTAATTACAAAAGCAGATCTTGTTCAATTTCATCAACAGTATTTTGTTGCAAAAAATGCCACCATTACGATTGTCGGCGGTGTTTCTAAAGAACAAGCAACCGATATTGCTAATCAAATTTCTGAAAAATTGCCTGAAGGAAACCTGGCAGCACCTATTCCAAACGTCGAACCTTTAATAGAACCCACTCACGTCAATATTTCTTTTCCAACCGAACAAACCCATGTGTTAACAGGACAACCTTGTGCGACAGAAAACGACCCCGATTATTTTCCGCTCTTAGTGGGTAATAATATTTTAGGCGGTGGCATCTTAACTTCTCGCCTGTTTAATGAAGTCCGCAATGACCGCGGGTTAGCTT
Source organism: Gammaproteobacteria bacterium (assembly GCA_035443705.1). GTDB lineage: Bacteria > Pseudomonadota > Gammaproteobacteria > UBA6186 > Azoamicaceae > CADEGZ01. The sequence continues at coordinate 4,779 of DAORSV010000023.1, read as the reverse complement.
ACAACGTTATTAGCGCTGTGCTTCAGTTACAAAAACCTGCTCCCTTTGTGATACGATTGCAAACAAAAAACAGTCAAACACAAGAAGCGATTACGGTATTACAAAATACCCTTGTGAAATTTATAAACGAAGGCCCTACAGAACAAGAAGTCTTCGAAGCCAAACAAGCCATTACCCGTTCTTTTCCGCTAGAAATTAGCAACAATCAAAAAATAACCGATGTCGTAGCCCGAATGGGTTTTTATCAGCTGCCGCTCGATTCGCTGACAACGTATCAAAAACAAGTCGAGACTGTCACCATCTCCGAAATAAAATCCGCTTTTCAGCGCCGTATTAACCCAGAAAAATTGGGATTAATTATTGTAGGCACCGCAACATCGCCTTGATGCTAAACGAAGTTCGAATTATTGCGGGAAAATGGCGCGGTCGTAAAATTCAATTTCCGACCGTTGCGGGATTACGCCCAACGCCTAATCGTATTCGCGAAACGCTTTTTAATTGGCTAGCGCCCTATATTCATGGTGCACACTGCCTCGATTTATTTACGGGCAGTGGTGCGTTGGGATTTGAATCTTTATCGCGCGGCGCAGCACATGTGTTATGTCTAGAGAAAGATCGAGACGCTTATGAAATGCTTCGTCAAAATGCCAAGCGCTTAAATGCAGATCTCATGGAAATACAAGAACAAGATGCACTCGTTTGGATAACAACGCAGTGCCAGCAGGCTTTAAAACTGACTACACCTTTTGATATTATCTTTGTTGATCCACCCTATGCCTTAAAAGCCTTATCGAAGTGCTTTGCATTACTTGAAAATCAAGCATGGCTTACAATCAACACCCTGATTTATTTCGAATCGGATGTCCCTATAGAATTACTAACTTTGCCCGATACCTGGGCAATCTTAAAAAAGAAAAAAGCAGGTAGTGTTTATTACTATTTAACACAGAAAATCAAAGATCAAGCTTAAAAACCTTGCCGCTTTCTCTTACGCTCGGCAAATACACCAGATATCAACCGTTGTAACACCGGCTTCTTTTAAAACTTGCGTTAAAGCATTCACAGTGCTTCCTGTGGTCACCACATCATCCATAATCGCAACATGCTCAAAGGGTATTGGTTTTACAATTTGAAACGCGCTTTTTAAATTTCGTTTACGGCGCGTTTTATCTAATTGCGCTTGTGCTGTGGTCTTTCGAATGCGCACGCAAGCGTCAAATACAACGGGAATTTTTGTTTTTTTATGTATCGGCCAAAGTAATTCCAAAGCTTGATTAAATCCCCGTTTTCGTAAGCGATCAATATGCAATGGCACAGGAATAATGGCTTCAGGCAATTCACGATTTTGATACCATTGCGCTTCCACCTGGTCCGCCAACAGTTCGCCCATTACACGACCATAAGCCAATTTTTTACCAAACTTTAATCCCATCACCAATTTCGTAATGGGTGGCTGATAACTAAACAACGAACACAAGCGATCGAATTTCGGTGGCAACTCTCTACAACTTTCGCAATCTATAGAATCTATTCCAGGCGTTAAATAGAGCCCACACTTAAAGCAGCGATCGCCAGACCAAGGCAAGGCCATTTTGCAAACTGAACATAAATCTTGCCCGCTGGTCGTATAGGCTTCGCAAAAACAACAAATAAATGGTAATAACCATTGTTCTACTTTTTTTAACATGCGACAATTATCCTATGCATTTATCACAAAACGCTCACAAACCTAAATTAGCACTTGCACGGCATTTCAGCCGCGCTGCACACACGTATAATCAGGCCGCTATCATACACCAAGAAGTGGGGATGCGTTTACTCGATCGTCTCGATTTAATTAACTTAGATCCGGATGTGATATTGGATTTGGGTAGTGGGACTGGTTTTTTTGCCTCACACTTAACCCAAAAATATCCTAAAGCACATATTATAAAACTAGACATTGCCGAAAACATGTTGCGTTTTTCCAATAAAAAACACTTTGCTAAACACACTTCTGTTTGCGGAGATGGTGACTATTTGCCACTGAAAAATCACAGTATCGATTTTGTTTTTTCTAATTGTGTTTTACATTGGTTTGTCAATCCGCAAAAAGTCTTAGCAGAAATTCGCCGCGTCTTAAAACCAGAAGGATTATTGTTGTTTTCGACCTTCGGCCCTGATACTTTACAAGAGCTACGCGAAAGTTTTTCGATCATTGATCAAAATACACATGTGAATGCCTTTATGGATATGCATCACATTGGCGACATGCTCATTCAAACCCAAGTGCTTGACCCGGTCATGGATATGGAAATGATAACACTCACTTACCAAAACTTAATGCATCTGATACAGGATCTGAAAGATACCGGAGAAAACTATGTTAAAAGAGAAAAATCCATCGGACTGAGTCCTAAAGGCACTGTCGATAAATTAATTAACGCGTATGAGCATTATCGCACGAGAGAGGGCTTTCTACCGGCAACTTTCGAGGTTATTTATGGACATGCTTGGTGTTCTGGAAGCACTACACTGCATCAAGCGGACGAAGAAGGTATTATTCATTTTCCAATTGCAGATTTACAAATTCTCTAATTAATGCGCATTCACTCAAATATTCTATCTATATCATATTCTTTCAACAATGCATCTATTTTAGGAGCTCTGCCACAAAAGGCAACGAATAAATCCATAAATTCCTCTGCGCCGCCTTTTGATAAAATCGTTTCTACAAATTTTTTCGAAACATCTTTATTAAATACTTGATTATCGGCTGTAAACTGCTCAAATACATCTGCTGCTAAAACTTCTGACCACAAATAACTGTAGTATCCGGCCGCATAACCGCCACCAAAAATATGCGAAAACGTATTTTGATAGTGATTAAATTTAGGCACAGGCATAACCGCTGTTTTTGATCTAACGTGATCTAAAATCTTTTGTATATCCATGTTCTTACTAAGATCTGCGCTAAATGTTTTGTGCAAAACAAAATCAAACAGTGAAAATTCTAATTGGCGCATTAGTCTTAAACCAATCTGAAAGTTTTTGGTGGCTTTTAACTTTAAAAATAGATCGTGTGGTAAGGGATCTTTCGTTTGAATGTGTTCTGAAAATAATGCCAAGGCTTCTTCTTCCCAACACCAATATTCTAGTAATTGACTGGGTAGTTCTATAGCATCCCAAGAAACCCCGTTCCCACCAGAAATACTCGGATAATCGACCGTTGTTAAAAGATAATGCAAACAGTGTCCAAATTCATGAAACAATGTTATCACTTCTTCATGGGTTAATAAAACAGATCCACCTGTTTGGGTCGATGAAAAATTCGCAACAAGATAGACCGCAGGCAATTGTCGTTGACCATCCGGATATTGCATGCGCGTTTTACAACCCGAAATCCAAGCGCCACCTCTTTTATTCTGGCGAGCATATAGATCGGTATAAAAATGTCCAAGTAACGTATTGCTTTCGTCATAAACCGCAAATAATCGAACATCTAAGTGCCATTTATTAAAAGATTCCACTTCTTTTACATAAACGCCATACAGCTTATTAACAATAGCAAATAAGCCTTGTATAGTTTTTTCTTCTGGGAAATACTGTTTTAATATTTCCTCTGAAATCGCATACTTATCGTGCAACATTTTTTCACTAACATAGGCCATATCCCACACTTCAAGTGTATCTAACTGACAATTTTTTAATGCAAACGCTTTAAGTTCATTTAGATTATCAAATGCAACCTTTTTTAATCGAGCAATCAGCTCTTCTAAAAAATGCATTACGTCCGTTGTTTTTTTAAGCATTCTTGTTTGAAGTGCATATTCCGCGTAGTTTTCGAAGCCTAAAAGTGTTGATAAATCGGCTCGTACTTTCATGATTGCGCGCATCACGGGCGTGTTATCCCATTTTTCTCCATCTACAGATGACACTACAGCAGAAGCGCGAGTTACATAGGCAGTGTAAAATGTTTTGCGAACTTCTCTATCTTCAGCGTATGTCATAACAGCGATGTAACAGGGATATTCTAAGGTTAATAACCAGCCTGTTTTAGCTTTATTTTTTGCGCTTAGCCTTGCTTTCTCTAATACATCAGGCGGTAAACCTTTTAATTGAGTAATGTCTGTAATATTCAAAGACCAGGCATCTGTCGATTCCAAGACATTTTGTTCGAATGTGCTTTCTAATTTCGACAATCGCACACTTAATGATTTAAAGACCGCGCGTTTCTCTACAGACAGCTCAATACCTGATAATTTAAAATCGCGGATAGCATTTTCAATCACTTTTCTTTGTGCGATGTTTAATTTTGAATAGCTTGGATTTTCAACAATACTTAAATATGCCTGGTAGAGTTTTTCATTTTGTTTGATTTCAGTGTGATATTCGGTGAGATAGGTTAACATTTTTTGATAGACTTGATGTAGTTCAGCAGTATTCATTACTGAATTGAGATGCGAAACTGTACACCAGACATCCTCCAATTCACCTTCCATAATTTCTAAAGGTAAAACCAGATTATCCCATGTGTGGGTTTTTTGATTTTCTAATAATTGATTAAGCATTTTTTTGTTTTTATTCAAGATGTGCTGGATAGCAGATTCAATATGTTCTGGTGTGATGTTTTCAAAGATGGGCAATGTGTTTAAGGCGGGTTCTAACAGTGGATTTGGCATATATCCTCATCCCTCTACGGGCACCTTCTCCCGATTTAGGGGAGAAGGAATCGCATTGTATTAATATGGCGCCTGGCGATGTCCTACTTTCACATGGGGAAACCCCACACTATCATTG
>DAORSV010000022.1:4144-22918 GCA_035443705.1 Gammaproteobacteria bacterium | reverse complement strand
TACTTTAAGGAAATGTTTGGTTTAATTATTCGATTGCACAAATGAAGGGATTACGCATGCAGGAAAGAAAGATACTAATTACAGGTTCCAAAGGATTGATTGGTCATGCGCTAAAAAGTCAGTTGAAAACCTGCGGCTTTAATGTTATAGAAGTTGATCTGCGTTACCCAAAAAATCATCACAAACATGGCGATATTCGGGATTTAAAACAATTAGAAAAATTATCTGATGATTGTCATGGTATTGTTCATTTAGCAGGGGTGTCCCGCGTCATCTCTGGCGAAAAAAATCCCGAGCTTTGCTGGGATACGAATGTTAACGGTACACAGGCAGTGCTAGAAGCAGCTCTAAAATCTACTCGACGACCTTGGGTTATTTATGCGAGCAGCAGGGAAGTCTATGGGCAACAAACGGTATTGCCGGTTGATGAGCGTGCACCCTTATTACCTGTCAATATTTATGCAAAGTCTAAAATCGCTGCAGAAAGTGCAGTATTAGAATATAGAGCTAAAGGCTTGCAAACGGTTATTCTTCGTTTTTCTAACGTATATGGTAGCCTTAATGATTATATTGATCGTGTGATCCCAGCCTTTTGCAGAGCAGCGGCATTGGGTGAAACGATTCGTATTGATGGAGGCCATAATGTATTTGATTTTACCTATATTGAGGATGTGATTGATGGAATCATAAAAGTGATAAGTCGATTAGAACAAGGAAATTGTGATTTGCCTGCCATTCATTTCACAACGGGTAAAGGTACGACTTTGCTGGAAGCAGCCACTATTGCAAAAAAATTAAGTAACTTTAATATCCATTTTCAAGAAATGCCTTCACGTACATTTGATGTGGCAACCTTTTACGGCGATCCACGTTTGGCATTAGATCTCTTGGGCTGGAAAGCAACAGTGATGATTGAAGAAGGTATCAGGCGGTTAGTTAGATTGTTTGAATCACAATCTATTTACGCTAGCAAAAGTTGTGTTTGATATAGAATGAAAATATTGAAAGTCATTCATGGTTATCCTCCGCTTTACAACGCGGGATCAGAAGTTTATAGTCAAATGCTCTGTCATGGCTTATCTAAAAATCATGAAGTGCACGTTTTTACACGTGAAGAAAACCCATTTGTGAAGGATTTTTCGCTTAGAGAAACGTTTGATGTTCTTATGCCTAATATCAAGATTCATATTGTTAATATTCCGCTTGAAAAATATCGCTACCAGTATCGACATGCTGAAATAGACAAAATTTTTGCCGACTTATTGCTAAAAATTAAACCGAATATTGTTCATATTGGCCATCTTAACCATCTGTCGACTTCTATGGTATGGGAAGCAGAAAAACAAAAAATACCGTTAATATATACCTTGCACGATTATTGGTTGATGTGCCCTAGAGGTCAATTTATTCAGCGAAATCCGCCACAGAATGATGAATTATGGGCATTATGTGAGAGTCAAGAGAATAGAAAGTGTGCAGTAAATTGTTATTCAGGCTACTTTTCGGGGGCTGAGGGAGAAATCAATACCGATCTAAAGTATTGGACGGATTGGGTGGATCGTCGAATGACGCATATTCGTGACATTCTAAAAAATATAAGCTGCTTTATTGCGCCTTCAAAATATCTGTATCAACGTTACGTGCAAGAGTTTGGATTGCCCATGGAAAAAGTTCTTTACTTAGACTATGGGTTTGATTTAAAACGGTTACAAAATCGAAAACGTCTCTTAGGAGAGCCTTTTACTTTTGGTTATATTGGTACCCACATACCGGCTAAAGGGATCCAGCATTTAATTTCAGCTTTTGGTTTATTAAAAGGCCGTTGTCAACTACGTATTTGGGGTCGACCGCGCTCGCAGAATACAGAGGCGTTACGTTCTCTTGTAGCAAGCTTGCCTGTAGAAATTCAAAACGCCGTTTATTGGTTGTCTGAATATCGTAATGAACATATTATAACGGATGTTTTTAATTTAACAGATTGTATTGTTGTTCCCTCTATTTGGGTAGAAAACTCGCCTTTAGTTATCCATGAGGCCTTACAAGCCACAGTGCCAGTGATAACTGCAAATGTCGGTGGAATGGCTGAATATATTCAGCATGAAAAAAATGGTCTATTGTTTGAACATCGTAATGTTAATAGTCTTGCAATACAAATGCAGCGGTTGCTTGATAATCCCGATGAGGCACGCAGATTAGGCGCTGTCGGTTATCTGCAATCAGATGATGCTAATATCCCAGATTTAGATTCACATATTAATGCTATAGAAAATATTTATCGCAAATTCGCATAAGGAGAATGTTTATGGAAAAGCGGTCTGGTCCCTGGCGTATCACATTTGATACCAATCCCGATGATTGTAATTTAAGCTGTATTATGTGTGAAGATCATTCTCCTTATAGTACGACAAGAGTCGATCGCATAGCAGCGGGGATCCCTAGGCGCCGGATGAGTATTGATTTAATTAAGAAAATATTAGCGGAATCACAAGGAACGTCTGTGCGAGAAATTATACCTTCCACAATGGGCGAACCTTTGTTGTATAAAGATTTTGAAGAAATTATCGCACTATGTCATCAATATCATATTAAATTAAATTTAACAACCAACGGAACTTTTCCTAAAAAAGGTGTTGATGCTTGGGCAAAATTGATTGTGCCAGTGACTTCAGATGTAAAAATTTCTTGGAATGGTGCGACTAAAGAAACACAAGAAAAGATCATGCTAGGAACAAACTGGGATAAAGTGCTTGATAATTTACAAAAATTTATTGTCGTTCGCAATGAATATGCGCTTTCAAATGGTCATTATTGTCAAGTGACATTACAGCTTACTTTTCTTGAAACGAATATTCATGAACTGGCGGATATTGTACAACTCGGTATAAATTTAGGCGTTGATCGTATTAAGGGGCATCACTTATGGGCACATTTTGATGAAATTAAGACATTATCAATGCGCCGAAATCAAGAGAGCATTGTGCGTTGGAATCAAGCGGTTATTAAGGCACAGTCCGTAGCAGAGACAGAGCAATTGCCCAATGGAAAATTTATTAAATTAGAAAATATCTATTTATTAGATGAACATGCCGTTCAAGATTTAACACCTGGAGGGGAATGTCCTTTTTTAGGTAAAGAAGCGTGGATTGCAGCCGACGGTCGATTTAGTCCTTGTTGTGCGCCTGATAAAGAACGGCGTAAATTGGGCGATTTTGGAAATTTGAAGAATAAAACGCTGAGTGACATTTGGAACAGTCAAGAATATCAGGCACTTTGCAAAAATTATATGCAACATGAAGTTTGTCAGGGCTGCAATATGCGAAAATCTCTGAGCGTGATAAATGATGCTCTCTCAAAGCTGCAGGATGTGACAGCATCGTGAGTGAAATCATTTGGAAAGACATTATTGTGTCACCGTGCGAGACATTTCATTTATTAAATGAAAAGCCTTTGTATAGCCAACGATATACTCATGTTATGAAATTTCATGAGCCGGGATTAGCACCTGTCAAAAGTGAAGTGCATGCTTTTCATATTGATGTTGAGGGCCGGCCTGCTTATTTCAATCGATATATTGAAACATTTGGTTTTTATGAGGGGCTTGCGGCAGTTATAAATGAAGAAGGTTGGTTTCATGTTAACACAGAGGGTACACCTATCTATTTGGAACGTTACGGTTGGTGTGGAAATTTTCAAGAGCATAATTGTCCCGTAAAAGATAAAATTACAGATCTTTATTTTCATATTAATCGTGATGGTCAAAAAATCTATCAAAAACAGTACCGTTATGTTGGTGATTTCAAAGATGGCAGTGCGGTTGTTTGTAATGAGTTAGGTCTACATACCCATATTGATCCCCAAGGTAATCCTCTTCACAATTGCTGGTTTAGAGATTTGGATGTTTATCATAAGGGGTATGCAAGAGCACAAGATGAACAAGGTTGGTTTCATATTAATAAGCAGGGTATTCCTATTTATAAATCGCGTTATCAACAGGTTGAACCCTTTTATAATGGTCTAGCTCGTGTAAAAACCTTCGAAGGTGATTTGGTCATCATTAATACAGCCGATGATACTATGGCACAATTAAGTTCCCCACCCGCGTCTTGTTTACCCATAGAACACTTCATCTGATGCAAAATATAGCGCTTATACCTCAGGATTGCCCTGTTATTGGTTTAATGAGGCATGCCGAACGTGAAAAAATTCCTAAGGGAAAATTAGGTAATGAACTGCATATTACACAGCAGGGGATAGATGATACGATAAAGTTACATTCTTACTTAAAAAATAGACTGATTGAAATTTACGCTAGTCCTGTATTACGATGTATTGAAACAGCAGAGCTTTTAAAATGTACTGCAAAGTATGCCGTTGTTAAACAAAATAGAATGCTGGGAGATCCCGGGGTCTTTGTGGAAAACCCAGAAATAGCGTCTCCGTTTTTTCTGAAGTATGAAGCTATTGAGGTTGTTGCTAGGCTGCTTAATAAAAAATCAGTAATGCCTGGGTTTTGTTTGTCCGTTGAGGAAGCTTTTAAAAAGCTATTGAATCATTTATTTTCTCTTGCAAATGAGACAGGTATTTATCTTTTTATCACGCATGATTCTATATTAGGCGCTGTAAATGGTATTTTATTTCCCAATAATGCATTAGTTGACGTATGGCCTGGTTTTTTAGAAACTTTATTTTTATATAAAAAAAGTGGGTTAGTGTATGCTGTTTTTCGTGGACAGAAAACGGTAGAGGGAAAACCTGCTTATGTTTATGAATAGCAAAAAAAACGAGGTGTCAGTTGAATAATCTTATGCATGAATTATCGGGAGATTTGGTTGGTTTCTGGAAAACACAAACCATTTATGCGGCTATTGAGTTAGGTGTTATTGATGAGCTGCCGGGCACTCTGCAAAACATTGCAACCGCTACGCAGATAAATAAAAAAAATTGTTTGCGTTTATTGAGAGGTCTGTGGGAACTTAATATCGTGACTGTTTTACCAAATAAGCATTGGGCATTAACACCTAAAGGAGAGCTATTAAAGCCAACAGCTAGCAGCAGTATGGCGGCGGCTGCCGAAGTCTGGGCAAATTCACATTATATTCAGTGGCAAAATCTGGCGAGTTCGCTACGGAGCGATTATCTCCCTCAAACAAGCTATTTTACCGAACTTTCTCAAGATAAAACTTTGTTGAATACCTATCAAAGCGCTTTGAGTGGTTATGCCTTAAATGATTATAAACCTGTTTTGGCATTAGAATTTTGGCAGAATCACAGATGTATTTTAGATGTGGGTGGCGGAAATGGTATTTTATTATCACTGTTGTTGAAAGAATACCAAAATTTGAAGGGGATATTATTAGAATTACCTGAGGTTGTTGCGCAAATATCAAAAGAAAAAGAATTACTTGAGCGGATTCAATATAAAGGAGGAGATTTTTTTAAACCCTGGAATGTTATGGCTGATGCCATTATTTTAAGTAGGGTTTTGCATGATTGGCCAGATGATTTAGCCGTAAAATTGCTGAATCAAGCTAGATATGCCTTGTTGCCAGGTGGAAAGATTTATGTTTTAGAGATGATATTAGAAAAAGACGCTCCTAAAGGGGGATTATTAGATCTTAATATGTTTGTAATGACAGGTGGATGTGAACGAACACTCGAAGATTGGCAAAGATTATTAGGAGAAGCCAATTTGAGTCTTTCTAAAGTAACCGAAGTGTCTCCTATCGTATCTGTGCTTATTGTTGAAAAAATTGCATGAATAAAAAAAAAGCCAGCCGACCTACGTTGAAAGCATGAGTTGACAACTGGAGATTTTTTCATACTCTTTAAAGAGATGCTCTAAAAATTTTGGAGCTTTAAGGAGTTTTTTTGAAACGAATACCTAAAATCAATACTATTCTATTACATAGTTTATGCTTGATGTTCATAGCAGCTGAGGTTCAAGCTATAGCACTTCAGGAGACCCAAAGCGACAGAGCTGAAGAACACATATTACCTTCAATACCGTATCTTCAGGTTGATGGAAACTTGCGGACTTATTTTTTTCAACGTGACTATACAAAACCTAGCTTGGCGGATCAAAAGGCCTTTTCTTTTGGAGGTAAGCTTAATGCGCTAACGGAAGATTGTTTTTATGGTTTTCGTCTGGGTGCGACAGCCTATACAGCACAGTCTCTTGGGCTTAACTCTCATAATCCAAACAAAGTAGACATGACGTTGTCGAGTAAACCGGTGACCACTTTGGGACAAGCTTTTTTGCAATATGAAAATAGTTATTTTCTAACACGAATGGGTAATCAGCTGATGAGTAGTCCCTGGTTGAATGCGGCGGACTCACGAATGATCCCTGTAACTTATCAGGGATTTTATGCAAAAATATCACCCATGACAGATTTTGATTTAACGGCAATGCGACTGGTTCGTTTTAAAAGCCGAATCAAAGGCGGCTTTTCGAAAACCAATCTTTATAGTCCAGTCAACCAGGCTGCACCTATAAACGCGCTAGGTAATCAAAAGGTTATGGGTACGCTTGCTTTAGGCGCACAATACAAATATTGCGATTTTAAAGCGCAAGTGTGGGGCTATCAATTTTATGATATTGCAAAGCTTTATTACGGCGACCTTCATTATACAATGGATACAGATACTTTAGTACGACCGATAGCAGGGGTTCAGGTAGGTCGCGAACGTAATGATTCAAATTCTGTTTTTAATGCAGCACGTGTTGCGAGAAAGAATTCTGATGTCTATGGCGCATTAGTGGGCGCTGAGATTGTGGATGGCAGTGTGACTATTGGTTATAACAATATTCCCAAGCATACGGGTTCATTTGGAAATGGAAATATAGTGTCCCCTTATACAGCCGGTTATGCTGCCGATCCACTTTATACAACCTCTATGATAGCGGGACTTATAGATAAATCAGCAGGCTCAGCAACAAAAGGAACCATACAATACAATTTTTTTGAAAAACAGCTTCATTTATTAGTGAGTTATGCTAGATATAATACAAGTCCATTTACACCTAACACATCCGAAGCAAATTTTGACCTGACTTATAAACCGAATGAACAATGTAAAAATCTTTCACTTCGCTACCGTATGGGTCTTTTAAGACATAACCCGGCTTTCGGTCGGCTTATTTATAATCGTTTAATGGTGCAATACGATTTTAGTTAATCAACAGGGATTACAATGTGGAAGCACGTGCACTTGGAATTCAAAACTTCGGCGAAATGTTAATGAATACCAGCAATTACTTTTGTTTTTTTTTTATTACTTTTCTTATGTTTTCCGAGCCCTGCTTTTCAGAACATGTTGCTATACAACCGGAAAAATCTGTCATTAAAATTGGAATGACTACCGCATTAAGCGGTCCGGCGCAAGCACTCGGGGAAGAAGTCAAGATTGGTGTAGAAACCTTCTTTGCTAGAATAAATGCGGAGGGTGGAGTAGCTGGGCACAAATTGACATTAATTACATTGGATGATCAATATAATCCAAAACTTGCTGCTCAAAATATGCATCTGTTGGCGGATGAGGAAAAAATTCTTGCGGTTATTGGTAATGTAGGTACGCCTACAGCAGAGAAGACCGTGCCCATTGCCAATGAGCGTAAGATACTGCTTTTTGGGGCATTTACTGGCGGTAATGTACTACGTAAGACACCACCCGATCGTTATGTCATAAATCTTCGTGCCGGTTATGCAGAAGAAGCTGAAAATATGGTAAAAGGATTATTATCGATAGGTGTTAAACCGGATGACTTTGCTTTTTTTCTACAACATGATAATGGTGCTGATGCGGGTTATTTTGGTGCACTAAACGCGTTAATAGCGTCGGGATATAATAATACTCAGAGTTTACCCGTTGGTCGCTACACTCGAAATACTTTAAACGTAGAAGGTGGAATGGCTAGTCTTATTGCAGCTGGAAAATCACCAAAAGCCATTCTCATGGTTGGTGCTTATGCGCCAATTGCAAAATTCATAATGTTAGCAAAAAAGGCTTTTCCTAGTACACTTTTCTTGAATGTATCTTTTGTGGGAAGTTCATCTATTATAAGATTACTGGGAGCGGATAGTGACAACATTATTTTTACGCAAGTAGTACCGTCACCCAAATCGGATTTAACCGCCGCTCAGGATTATCGAGAGGATCTCAATAAATATAGCCCTGGATCGCAGCCAAGCTATGGTTCTTTCGAAGGCTATCTTGACGCTAAACTTTTTGTAGTGGGTCTTACAGAAGCAATAGCAAAAAACGCGTTAACGCGCGAAGGTCTTGTTGATGCTTTTGAAAGTTTGAAAGATATTGATATAGGTATTGGCTTGAAAATTAGTTTCGATAAAAATAACCATCAAGCGCTACACACAATATGGCCTACCATTATAAAGAATGGTCAAATTGAGCCCTTGGATTGGTCCAAACTAAAGATGCCAAACTAGGAGCGCGCTTGTGATAAGGTAAAAGAAGTTTTAAACCCTAAATTAGGTTAAAAAAAGCCGACCAAGTCCTTAGCTTGTAATTGATCTCTTTCTCCGCCATTCAAATCATGCACGATTTTACCGTGGTGCATCATCAGTGTTCGAGTGCCAAATTCAAGCGCTTGAAACATGCTATGTGTAATCATTAATGCTGTCAGTTTTTGTTCCTGAATTAAACGCTTTGTGAGTTCTAAAATCAGTCCTTCCATCTTGGGATCTAAGGCTGCCGTATGTTCATCCAAGAGCAATATTTTGGAAGGCCTCAAGGTTGCCATAACGAGGCTAACGGCTTGACGTTGCCCACCCGAGAGCAATCCCATTTTATCTGTTAGACGATTTTCTAAGTTAAGCGCCATGTGACTGAGTCTTTCTCTAAATTGTTCTCGCAGATTTTCGCGTAGCGCCATCGTTAGCGTGCGGCTTTTTCCACGCGAAAAAGCAAGACTCAAATTTTCTTCAATCGTGAGATCTGCATAGCTACCTAATAGGGGATCTTGAAAGACGCGGCTAATGAGTTGTGCGCGTTTGTGTGTAGGCCATTTCGTGACCGCAATATTATCTAAAATAATACTGCCAGAATCGGATAAAGCATCACCTGAAATTAAATTCATCAACGTAGATTTTCCAGCGCCATTGCCACCAATAACAGTTACAAATTCACCGGGGTTAATTTTTAAATTAAAGTCTTTAAAAACAGTTGTTTCTAAAGGTGTGCCTTTTCCAAAAGTCACAGAAATGTTGTTAAGTGTAATCATAGTGTTCGCCGAGATTTAAGGGTAAAGTTTTGGCGTATTTTAGGTACCATCATGGCTATTACGACCAGTACTGCTGTAATAAGGTTTAAGTCTTGTGCTTGTAAACCAGCAAATTGGCTATTTAAAGCAAGCGCGATCACAAGTCGATAAAGAATTGATCCCAAAATACAGGCGATTAACATAAATAATAAGCGATGTTTGGGTAAGAGACTTTCTCCGACAATAACCGAAGCAAGTCCGGTAATCAGTGTGCCTGTACCGAGTGAAATGTCTGCAAACCCATGTGCTTGAGCAAATAAAGCGCCTGCTAAAGCGACCAATCCGTTACTTGCGGCAAGACCTATCAATGTCATTAACCCAATGTTAATACCATAGCTCGGGCTTACGCGTGGGTTAATACCGCTTGCCCTTAACGCTAAGCCAAATTGGCTTGCTAAAAATCGATATAAGAAGTAAATCACTAATATAATAATGCCAAACATACTCCATAAAACAACATGAGATCCTTTAAAATAACTAAATAGTGTGAGTTCAGAAAGCAGCGCAATATTGGGTCGTCCCATAATGCGTAGATTGACTGAATAGAGTGCAGTCATGGTTAATATTCCGGCCAGTAAACCGAGAATGTTCCAGCGAACATGCAAGTAACCTGTTATAAACCCTGCAAGACTACCTGCCAAAATAGCAGCGGCAGTTGCGAGTATCGGGTGCGTACCATTTACGAGTAGGGTTGCGGCAACGGCTGCACCCAGCGGAAAGGTACCATCAACAGTGAGATCTGGAAAATTAATGGCGCGAAAAGTAAGATATACGCCCAAAGAAACGAGCCCATATAATAGCCCGATTTCGAGTGCACCCAAAAATTGGATCATATTCATGGCATATCCCCATTTTTGAGTTGAATTTCTGTTTTTTCTGGGAAAGCCACTGGAATGTCATGTGGACTTTTGCCACCTAAAATCTCCAGAATCATTTTCCCTGTTTGTTGTCCTATCATATATTGGTTTGCACCAATCGTTGCTAATGCACCGTGT
The DNA here is from genome assembly GCA_035443705.1 of Gammaproteobacteria bacterium. Taxonomy (GTDB): domain Bacteria; phylum Pseudomonadota; class Gammaproteobacteria; order UBA6186; family Azoamicaceae; genus CADEGZ01. The sequence goes on along the minus strand of DAORSV010000022.1, from coordinate 12,643 downwards.
TTAATCATACCGACCCCACTACAAAAAACAGGGATCTTGTTTTTAGCGCTGATTTTTACAATAGAATCGAAAGCTGAAAGCGCGGTATTATCATTATTAATAAAAATAGCCTGTACTTTAGAGATAAGCGCATGTGTAGCCTGGCTAACGTTTGCCGTTGTATTTGCAGTTGTAATCACTAATTCCAGGTCTTTTTGCGTTGCGGCTTGTTTCATTTGTTCAACCAAGGCAACAGAATTCGCTTCGCCGGGATTATAAATAACACCGAGTTTAGTTAGCTTCGGTAAAATTTTCTTAAATAAATCGAATTGAAGCGCGGGATCTATAAAATTTGAAACACCTGTGACAACACCTTCTGGATGTTTAAGATCGCTCACAATTTTTGAACCTACGGGATCAGAAATCGAGCTAAAGACAATCGGAATGGCATAACGCTGATTTGCGGATATAAGCGCTTGTGTAGCCGTTGTGCCGATGCCTACCATCACGTTTGGGGAAGTTCCGACAAATTGTTCGGCGATTTGTGTGGCCAGTGCACTATTGCCTTGTGCAGACTGAAAATCGATATGTATCGTGTGCTGAGATTGCTTGAGTACATCCAAAATGCCTTGACGTGTCGCATCTAGCTCTGGATGTTCGACTATCTGGATAATCGAGACGCGGATTTCTTTTACAGGCACAGCAAAGCTGATATTTAAGCATAGCAGCGATAACAGTGCTACAAATCCTGTCAGAATGCGTAACCGTAAACGAGGCGGAAGCAGTTGCTGAATATTCATGATGATTTTTTCCCGAGTTTATCTAATACAAGCCTATAGCCTTGATTGGTCTCTTTGCTTAAAAAGCGAGAGACACGCACAATGGTTGCCAGGCTGACGCCCGTTTCTTCATGGATCGCGCGATACGAGAGTTCTTCCTCGTTTAACAGTAGTGCGACATGCCAGCGTTCGGTAATGGCCGTAATTTCGGCAGGCGTGCAGAGATCGTGCAAAAAAGCAGCACATTCCTCAACGGTTTTCAAGACCAAAATGGCCTCGTAAAGCGACTTTTCCGTCTCTGTCATGCTGCAATGCCTATAAGTTGAATAACTATTTGTGCTAATATGATAGTACAGTAGTCTCTTGAAGATTACAAATGTTTATTTCAAGAACGGCGCTAATTTTTTGGGGATACACTTATTTTTTAATACCACATAAGAGGGTAACCCCTCACGATAAGGTGGGTATGCCTCACCTTGAATTAAGGGAAGCATATAATCTCTGCATGCTTGAGTAATGCCAAAACCGTCGGCCCGAATGTAGTTCTTTGGTAACGTTTTTTCTTGATTGGCAATTTTGCTGAGAGTCACATCTTCAATATGCCATTTATAAGGTAAATCGCTGTCTCTGACAATAATTGGCATCACAGCATTTTTGCCAGCAAGTGCAAGCTCTAGCGCGCTTTTTCCTAAATCGTAAGCTTGTGTGACATCGACACTGGATGCGATATGACGAGCCGACCGCTGCAAGTAATCCGAGACTGCCCAATGGTATTTTAGGTTTAAATTTTGTTTAATAATCGAAGCGAGTTTTGGTGCAACGCCGCCCAATTGTGAATGCCCGAAGGCATCTTTAAGACCGCTTTCGGATAAAAATGATCCATCTGTTTTTCTAATACCCTCAGAAGTAACAATAACACAATAACCATTTTTTTCTACAGATTCTTTAACTGACACACAAAAATCGGATTCAATAAAAGGCACTTCGGGAAATAAAATCAAGTGAGGAGGGAGGTTTGGGTTTTTAGAGGCCAATCCTGCAGCTGCTGCAATCCAACCCGCATGTCGACCCATCACTTCTAAAATAAAAACTTTGGTAGAAGAGCTGGCCATAGAAGCCACATCTAGGCCAGCTTCTCGTGTAGAAATGGCGACATATTTGGCAACCGATCCAAAGCCCGGGCTGCTATCCGTATAAGGTAGATCGTTATCGATCGTTTTGGGAATACCAATGCAGGTTATGGGATATCCCAGCTTTAAACCCATTTCTGAAATCTTATGCGCGGTGTCTTGAGAATCTCCTCCACCATTGTAAAAAAAATAACCGATATTATGTGCAGAAAACACTTCGATGAGACGTTCGTATTCAGCACGGTTTTCTTCAAGGCCTTTTAGTTTATAACGACAGGAGCCAAAGGCACCGCCGGGCGTGAATTTAAGCGCAGTGATATCTTCGGGTGTTTCGCTTGCTGTGTCGATTAATTCTTCATGGAGGATGCCTAAAATGCCATTTTTGCCCGCATAGACTTTTTGAATGTGTGTGGGATATTGGCGAGCGGTTTCTATTAACCCACAGGCAGATGCGTTAATAACAGCGGTAACGCCACCAGATTGTGCGTAGAGTGCGTTTTTCAATGTGACCTCTCAATTATTAAAGGCGTCAGACCCCGGAGATTTTAGCATAAAGTATGGTAAAATAACTCTTGGCTCTCACTCAGTAAGGATAAATAATGCATATCCATATATTAGGTATCTGCGGCACCTTTATGGGGGGCTTGGCCGTTCTCGCTTCGGAACAGCAATATACTGTGACGGGTGCAGATCAAAATGTTTACCCACCTATGAGCACTCAACTAAAAAAGCTAGGTATCAAAATATTTCAGGGGTATGATGATATTCATCAACTTTCTCCTAAACCCGATTGTATCGTCGTTGGAAATGTGATGTGTCGTGGAATGCCCGTTATCGAAGCCGTCTTAAACCAAAATCACCCGATGTTATCAGGCCCTGAGTGGCTCGCCCGCTATGTGCTGCACGATAAGCATGTTTTAGCGGTGTCTGGAACGCATGGTAAGACTACAACGACAAGTATGCTGGCCTGGATATTAGAAATCGCTGGATTAAACCCCGGATTTTTAATTGGTGGTGTTCCAAATGACTTTGGTGTTTCTGCGCGGTTGGGGGGTGGGAAATATTTTGTCGTAGAAGCAGATGAATACGATTCTGCTTTTTTTGATAAACGTTCTAAATTTGTTCATTACCATCCACGAACATTGATAATCAATAATATGGAATTTGATCACGCGGATATCTTTGCAGATCTTGCCGCTATTCAACAGCAATTTTACCATTTGGTGCGTACAGTGCCGGGAGAGGGATTAGTTATTTATCCTTCTGCAGATCAGAATGTGGTAGCGACCTTAAAAAAAGGCTGTTGGACTACTACCGAAACATTTGGTTTAGACAAGGCAGGTTGGCATGCCAAAAATCGCGTTTCTAAAAATAATCAATTTGATGTCTGTTTTGGTACGCATGTGTATGGAACTTTACAGTGGTCTTTACTGGGTGATCATAATATCAATAATGCATTAGCCGCGATTGCAGCGGCACATAATGTGGGTGTTCATCCTAAGCTTGCCATCGAAGCACTTTCGTCTTTTCAGGGTGTAAAACGTAGAATGGAAATTAAAGGCGTCGTGGGTGGTATGACGGTATATGATGATTTTGCGCACCATCCGACGGCTATTGGATTAACGCTGGCGGGTTTGCGCGCCAAGATTGGAAAAGATGCGCGTATTACAGCGGTCTTAGATATTCGATCGAATACCATGAAAGCAGGGCATCATAAAGACGATTTGCCGAACGCCGTGCAAGATGCAAATGCTGTTTATTTTTTCCAATCTCCCGATATTCCGTGGGATGTAAATAAAATTTGGCAATCGGCGAATAAGCCAGGTGGTGTATTTCGTGATACCGAATCATTATTAAGTGTTTTGTTAGCAGAAGGTGATACTTCAAACCTGAGAGAGCATCATGTTGTTTTTATGAGTAATGGCGGTTTTAATGGGATCCAAATGAGATTCTTAGAGAAATTGTCTTAGTTTTTTAACAGTAAAACTTTGTGGTTGTTTGCATGCTCTGCACGGATGACATGCGTCTGAATATGTGGGTTAAGAGCTAAACTTCTCGCTAACTCTACAGTATTATCACTTTCGGGTTGTTCTAGAAAAGTGGTGACCAAAGGCAGGGGATGGCTAGTTTCTTCTACGCGTAAGGTTCCAACCCATAAAGGTGTTGCATGCTCCGTTTGGTAATCCGAACGCCAAAGTTGCAATACAATCCGTTTAGTTTCGCTTATTTTCTTTGTAACCGCTAAGATAGGGAGTCGATCGCGATGAAATTTTGGCAACGCGGGGAACAACAAAGGAGATGGGTTATTCGCAAGTAATATAACGCCTGTTTTAAAGTTGAGTTTAGGAATAAGGTTCCATCCAGCTTTTTCGAGTGCACTTTGTACTGTTTCTAATGATCCTAACCATTGCACATCAAATATTGTTGCTTGCCGTTTAAATGCGCCAGTGCGGTAGAGTGCAGTGGTCTCGCCTTTGCCTTGCCACCAAATTTTTTCTTGAAGGGTATGAGTTGTCCATTGTCGAATCAATAGGGATTGAAGCTTCGGATAAAAGAAGATGGCATAAAGGCTTAAAGTAACTGTTAAAAGCACTATGCCGGGCACAATAATGGCCCGGATTGGAGTGGGTCTTGATTCAATGCGTCGATAAATCAAGGTTCCTAATGTTACAAAGCCAATACCTAAGGTGAGACTACCCATAATATCGGTAAACCAATGCATGCCTAAGTATACCCGTGAAAAAGCAATCCATAAAATTAAAGGGATAGCTATTGCCCAAGGTGTCCATCGATATTTGCTCTCAGGTGATTGTATAGAGATAGATTGGTGGATAAACATGGCTGCAAGACCAAAAGCAAGGGTTGCCATTAAAGTATGTCCACTCGGAAAAGAAAACCCATGTGATGAATAGATTAAGCCCTCAGGTCGTGGAATGGTTGTTTCAATTTTAATCAACACACCACAGATAAATCCAAGCCCTATCGTTAAAAGCCAACAAAATGCCGCTTTATAGCGTTGACGCCAGAATAGCCAAAGTCCAATCGCGGCGGCTGTTGGCAGCAATATCCAGGGATCACCCAGTCCTGTAAAAAAACCGGTCCAGTTAATAATTTTAGTACTATAAAGAGCACGCAAAACTTGATAAACAGGTTCATTCCAACTGGCAATGCCTTCTGAATTTAAAACATCGAGTAGCGTTATTCCAAAGCATGTAAAAGCAAGCAAACAGAGTATTAGGATGCCTAATTGGCTTTGCTCTGAACCCTGTGCATTTCTTAAGAGGGAGCGGAGCCAAGCAAGACGGCGAAGTATTTTCCAAATGCCATTAACGGTTCGTGTAATGCTTTTGACAATCCAGGCACCGATAAGCAATAAGGTTTCATAAATTAACCAAAGCGCTAGCAATACGAATAGCACTAAAAGTCCGGCACGACTGGCGACTTCGGAAGACAGAGTGCCCAAAGAAGCGCCAATTAAGATCCCAGGCAAGCTATATAAAGGCGCCCATGCAATAGCGGAGAGAACGTTAAAGAATAGAAAGCGCTTTGGAGACATATCCATCATACCGGCGATAACGGGGATCATGGGACGAACGGGACCTACAAAACGACCAAAAATAATACTTTTGCCGCCATGCAGCTTAAAAAAAGTTTCTCCGCGTGCTAATAATTTAGGGAATTGCTTAAAAGGCCAAAAGTCTCGTAAATGTTGATGATAGTGGTAGCCTAGCCAATAACTGATACCATCACCCGCAATAGCACCTAAAATTGCCCACGACAAAGTTTCCCAGAAGGGGAGGTGTCCTGATCCCATCATGCCGCCAATGGCCGTCATCAATACAATCCCTGGAACCACTAGTCCTACAATAGCGAGTGATTCGGAAAGCGATATAAGGAAAACGATAAATCCAGACCAATTGGGATGTACTGTGATCCAATCTAAAAAAGGTTGGATAGATTCTTGGGTCATGGGTAAATTGGCATCCTATTCGTTTGCTGTAACGTTAGTAGTTTAGGTTAAAGAACCCCTATAATTCAATAAGTTAATTTATTAACTCCAGCGCAATCTCTATAAAGCAAGAAGAGCGGACACAGAGATCCGCTCCTATTGGCTTAATGTAGTCCACTCACTTTTGGTTGACTGTTACCGCTACCGCTATGGCTCTCCAGTTGTACTGCGTTTTCTTCTGATGGTAGGGGAATACGCATGTTTTGTTGAATGCGTTTCAATAGTGCTTTTCCATGTTTATGCTCGGCATAGAGATGTGAAAAGGACTTTGCTAGACCTGGATCGACAGGCAAAAACGCTTCTTTTGACACTGCATTTGGAAGCTGTGTTGGCGCAGTCATTTCGCACAGAGCGTTTAAGCGTTTCATCAAATGATCATTGAGTTTATCGGTTCTCTCCATTTCGTCAGGTAGACAAATTTTAGTCACACTTTCTTCCAAGAAAATAAGTTTTCGCGTGTATTCCATGCTTTTTTCAACGACTGCATTCAAAGCTTGCGTATTCGCGGCAATACCTGCTTGTATTGTTTCAATGTTTTCACGCGTTTCTTTGAGCATGTCTTCTACTAACCCATTGAAAATACCTGTTTTGAGTGGTTCAGCCAATGTTTTTTCAAACTTAGTTTGAAACGCATTAAAATTTTTTTGTTGTGCCTCCATTTTTGCCTTAATTCTATCGAGTTTTAATTGCGTATCTGAGAATTCTTTTGATAATTCTTGAGGAGGCATGGTTGTCGTTTTTTGAATGACTTTATCGATTTTATCGATATTGACACCCAGTACAGTTAAGGATTCTCCCCAAGATTTTAAGTCTAAAGCAAAATCTTTTGTGATGCACTCAAGCTCGTTCTGAAGCTTACAGGATTTTTTATGTGCTTCGTCTTTTTTTGGCGTTTTCGCTTTTGGTGTCTTTTTCATAACCTATTTCTCCATTGTTGAAAATAAAAAAACCATCCATGGCGTTATCGTTTGCAACGCAATTTTTTTGCGTTATTACGATGTCCTTGTGACAGGGTTATTAAAAAAGAAATAAAGCATGAGAACAATCCGATAGATAACGGAGTATAAATAACGGACCCTCATCAGTGCGGGTGAGGGTCAGGAAAGAGATTTATTCGGGTATTCGCACAAATCACGAATAAGACATTGCTCGCATTTTGGTTTTCGTGCAACACAGATATATCGTCCATGCAGGACTAACCAATGGTGCGCATCTTTAAGGAAAAGCTGAGGGATAACTTTTAATAACTGATCTTCAACAATTCGCGGTGTTTTGCCAGGAGCCAAACCCGTTCTGTTCGCAACGCGAAAAATGTGCGTATCTACCGCAAGAGTAGCGTGTCCAAAAGCGGTATTTAAAATAACATTGGCGGTTTTTCGCCCAACTCCTGGCAAACTTTCCAATGCCTCTCGATTATCCGGAACTTTTGAATCAAAGTTTTTTATCAAAATTTCACAGGTCTTGAGAATATTTTTTGCTTTGGTATTATAGAGTCCAATCGTTTTGATGGCATTTTTTAATTTTTCTTCACCTAATGCCAGAATAGCCTTGGGCGTGTTTGCAATAATAAAAAGTTTTTCAGTGGCTTTGTTAACACTGATATCGGTTGCTTGGGCAGATAAAATAACAGAAATTAACAATTCGAATTCTGAATTATATTTTAATTCGGTAATAGGAGAGGGGTTTTGTGCTTGAAATCGTTTAAAAATTTCTGTGCGTTGCTTGACGTTCATTTCCGCTAGTCTTCCTCGTTTTTTTTGAGCGCACGTTTTTCTTGTATGCGCATAACTGCAGCACTAATTTCTGCTCTGATATGTTGTTTTTGTTGCTGATCAGCGTAGGTAGGGAGCTTGGGTTGTTCTTCTGAAATTAAACGATTTTGTCGTGCCTGATAACGCTTTTTGGCTTTGGTGCCGCGTTCTATTTTCTCTGTACTGCTCGGTTCAATCTGGGTTTGTATCATATCGATGCAATTCATGGGGCAGGGGGCTACACAAAGTCCGCATCCAATACATTCATCCATGATAACGGTGTGTAGAAATTGTGCAGCCCCAATGATCGCATCCACAGGACATGCACTAATACATTTGGTGCACCCTACACATTCCGCTTCTCTAATAACGGCTAGTTGCATTGTGCTTATTTAACGCGCATGCCAGGTTCTGCACCTACATGTGGCTCTAATATCCAGAGATCACGACCACCTGGTCCTGCTGCTAAAACCATGCCTTCAGAAACACCAAAACGCATTTTTCGAGGGGCTAAATTGGCAACGACAACGGTGAGTTTTCCGATTAAAGTTTCTGGCTCGTAAGCGTCTTTAATACCTGCAAAAATTTGTCGTGTTTCATTGCCGAGATCTACGGTTAGCTTGAGTAATTTTTGTGCTTCTGCAACATGCTCTGCATTAACGATTTTTGCAATTCGCAAATCTACTTTTGCAAAGTCCTCAATGGAGATGAATTCTCGCTCTGGGTTTGTCACTGTAGGTAATATAACGGGTTTAGGCGTGTTTTCAGATAAAACTGTTTTGGAAGCTTCAGACATAGCAATAACCTCTTTTAGTTCAATACGGTGTAATAGGGGTTGAAAGGGTTGAATG
>DAORSV010000022.1:2298-4044 GCA_035443705.1 Gammaproteobacteria bacterium | reverse complement strand
GTGTTGTGATAAAACCCGCACAGCGACTGGCGATATTGACTAATTTTCCGACGAGGTCCGAATTTATTCTCGCCACAAAATCTTCCATGTGGAAATCAATATCATCAATACCTGTACCTAATTTACTCGCAAAATAATAACGTAAATATTCCGGGTTGAGATGATCTAAATAAGTCCGAGCATTAATAAACGTACCGCGTGATTTAGACATTTTTTGTCCGTTAATGGTTAAGAATCCATGCACAAAAATATTGGTTGGTGTTCGAAATCCACTGGCAGTTAAAACGGCGGGCCAAAAAAGCGCGTGAAAATAAACAATATCTTTGCCGATAAAGTGATAAAGTTCAGTCGCACTGTCTTTGCTCCAATATTCCTCAAAAGAAAGTGTAGAATTTTTGTTGCACAAATTTTTGAAGCTGGCCATGTAACCAATAGGCGCATCTAACCACACATAAAAATACTTGCCAGGAGCGTTGGGTATTTCAAATCCAAAATAAGGTGCATCGCGTGAAATATCCCATTGTTGTAACCCGGATGTAAACCATTCTGCCAATTTTTTAGTAACTTCGGGTTGTAGATGACCATTTTTAGTCCATTCTTTTAAAAATGCTTCGTAGTGATCTAAACAAAAGAAATAATGTTCTGATTCTTTTTCGATGGGTGTTGCCCCCGAAATAACAGAAATAGGGTTTTTCAGTTCAATGGGGCTGTAAGTTGCGCCACATTGTTCGCAACTGTCGCCATATTGATCCTGTGCACCACATTTTGGGCACTCGCCTTTAACATAGCGATCCGGTAAAAATAAATTTTTGATAGGATCAAAGGCTTGTTTGATGGTACGTTTTGTAATATCGCTACCTGCCAATAATTTTTGATAAATCTCTGTTGCAAGCGCTTTATTTTCTGGAGAATGTGTGGTGTAAAAATTGTCAAACGAGATATTAAATGCTTCTAGATCAGCCGTATGTTCTGTGTAAGATTTTGCGATTAGTGCTTCGGGTGTCATATTTTCTTTTTCTGCACGTAACATAATCGGCGTGCCATGCGCATCATCGCCGCACACAAAGTGGCAGGTATTGCCGATTAATCGTTGAAAGCGTACCCAAATATCCGGTTGGATATATTCGACCATATGCCCCAAATGGAGAGGCCCATTGGCGTAAGGCAGAGCTGCTGTTACTAGAATTTTCCGCATATTATTTGACATATAACTCACTCATAGAATAAAGGCTCGATACAAAGCTCTACCTCTACAGGTATTTCCTCAATTTGTTAGGTTAACATAAATCTTATTTTCTGGTCTAAACTTAAGCAAAGCACCGTAGATGTCGACTTCTGTGTTGACGGGGTTAATCGGAGGTACGTACATGAGTCCAGTGAGTGTCGACAGAGCTATTTTTAACCCGGCCAGTGTGTTTAAAAAACCAGAAGAAATCTTGAAAGATGCCAAAATCACGCTGACGCGAGAGCAGAAAATTCGTGCGTTACAAACCTGGCAGTATGATATTCAACTGAGACGTGTTGCTGAAGAAGAAAATATGCATTCAAATCAAGATGAAACTGACGAAAAGTTAGAAGATGAAATTATTTCCGCCTTATATATTTTAGAAAATCCAGCAAAATCCGTTGTCTGAAGCGAGATAAGGCATGGTAGAATTCAAATTTGAGTGAGCTTTAGATTCAAGTATAAAATATGCAAGAAAAAAAGAAAGCAAAACAACATATATGTCAAAATGGCCTTAAACC
>DAORSV010000022.1:0-2198 GCA_035443705.1 Gammaproteobacteria bacterium | reverse complement strand
ATATGCAAGAAAAAAAGAAAGCAAAACAACATATATGTCAAAATGGCCTTAAACCGATTCCTGGGATTAAAAATATTATCGCTATTGGTTCTGGTAAAGGGGGCGTTGGCAAATCAACAACAGCAATCAATCTTGCTTTAGCAATTTCTAAAGCAGGCGCGCGAGTTGGCATATTAGATGCAGATATCTATGGACCCAGTCAACCGTTGTTATTAAATACAAAAATGCAAAAACCAGCGATGCAAAAAGATCGCGCAGGGAAACGTTTAGATCCTGTTCTACAATATGGTTTGCAATCGATGTCTATGGGATACCTAGCAGATCCAGATGCGCCCATGGTTTGGCGTGGTCCTATGGTGAGTAGTGCATTGCAGCAATTGTTAATGGAGACAGCCTGGGATAATCTCGATTATTTAATTGTAGATTTGCCACCGGGCACAGGCGATATTCAATTAACCTTAGCCCAAAAAATACCCGTTTCTGGCGTGGTTATTGTCACAACGCCACAAGAAGTCGCACTCTTAGATGCAAAAAAAGCGTTGCTGATGTTTAGAAAGCTTGGCATTACAATATTGGGTGTTGTAGAAAACATGGGGATACACATTTGTACGCACTGTGGTCACTCAGAATCTATTTTTGGCAGTGAAGGTGGTGGCAAGTTGGCTGCACAATTTGAGGTGCCATTATTGGGAAAATTACCTTTAGATAAAAGGATTTGTGCGGAAGCAGATGTTGGAAAACCGACGCTGGTTTCGGATCCCGAAGGCGAGATCTCAGCATTATATCGAGAGATTGCCGATCGTGTTACGACACAGTTGTCTTTGCAGCCGCGGGATTATAGTTTGGGGGTACGTACTGTTTTGACTGAGTAGTCTCTTTAAGCGGCGGTAGCATGATGAGCAATCCCTCACACTCTATCCTTTTAGTTAGGATTCCTCTACAATAGACACTGTAACTCGGGGGCGACCTGGGTTCGACGTGGGTTGCAAAGCCCTAAGTGCATGCCGAGCAGGTAGCTTAATCTCGTAAAAATTAGCTGCAGGCATATAATTGCCAATGAAGACCAAATCGCAATCGCTGCTTAATAACCAGTAGATTGCCTTCTGACCAGTTCGTGCTTGTGCGGTTGGGGATCAGGAGTCGATTATCACAAGACGCTCAGTTACAGTGTTCGAGGGTAGCTGCTAAGACAAATCGAGCTCGCTGCTAGTTTATTCATGCCCATCGGGTTGCTAGTAGTTAAATAAAAAATTGGGATACGCATGTAGAAGCTTTTGGTAGAGTGCTTACGGACGCGGGTTCAATTCCCGCCGCCTCCACCAGTTGACTTTCCAATAACGTCCTAAAATATCTAAAAAGCTAATAAAATAAACGACATAATCCATTTCCCAGTTCCTATCAAGGCTATTCTCATCTCTTGACATCCTAAAAATTTGGGGGCAACATTGGGGGCAAGTGCAATAACGTTTTGGGAGTTGCCCCCAATGGCTTTAACCAATGTTGAAATTCGCAACGCCGTCCCAGCGGAAAAAGCCTATCGATTATTTGATGAACGCGGCCTTTACCTTGAGGTTGCCCCCAGCGGCGGCAAATGGTGGCGTTTAAAATACCGATTTACTGGAAAAGAGAAACGTTTGTCTTTAGGCGTTTTCCCTGATATCGGATTAAAAGATGCCCGCGAACGCCGAGACACCATAAGAAAATTGTTGGCTGAAGGCATCGATCCTGGCGAGCACCGTAAGATAATGAAAACTGCTAGCGCAGGTCGTGCAGCAAACAGTTTTGAAATAATTGCGCGAGAATGGTTTGTTAAAAATTCGTTAAAATGGAACGAAAATCATGGATCGCGGATTATTCGCCGTCTTGAGCGAGATATATTCCCATGGCTTGGCGGAAAAGCCATCGCTGAAATCACGCCACCCCAGCTTCTTGCAGTAATAAATCGTATTGAGGCACGTGGTGCGATAGAAACCGCACACCGCGCAATGGGTAATTGTGGTCAAGTATTTCGTTATGCCGTTGCGACTGGGCGTGTAGATCGAGATTTAACCCAAGATTTGCGTGGCGCATTATCTGTATTTAAAAGCAAACATTTTGCAGCAGAAACAGATCCAAAACGTTTTGCAACACTATTGAAAACCATTGAGGGTTACGAAGGTACGATGATAGTACGTTGTGCAATTAGATTGGCACCCTTA
>DAORSV010000021.1:0-23648 GCA_035443705.1 Gammaproteobacteria bacterium | reverse complement strand
TAAGAGCGTGTGGGTTGGATATGAATACATTAACTCTTCGAAAATCGCGCTGAACAAGTAGAATGGCTGATGCGAAAATGAGAAAAAATTTGAAGAGATTTGCTTGTACAGTATTTTTATACAGTGATTATTGGTAGAGCGAGAGCGCTTTTGATCAAATGTGCATCTAAATTGTTATCATCACGCACTTATTTTTGATATGCTGAACACATGTTAAAAAATGTAATTTTGAAAAGTGCTCAATTCGATTCGCCGCTCGGCGCTATACTTGCCATTGCCGATGACGAGGCGTTATATCTGTTAGAATTTGTAGATGCTCGCGGTGTGGCACGTGAAGTGGAAAATCTTCGCATCAAAATAAAAGCAGAGATTATACCCGGCAGTGCTAATCCCATTAGATCTATCAAAAAAGAATTAAAAGCTTATTTTTCAGGCGATTTAAAAATTTTCAAAACGCCCGTTCAACTTTTAGGTACACCCTTTCAGCAATTGGTTTGGTCGGCGTTGATGCGCATTTCTCATGGTGAAACGAGAAGTTATGCAGAACAAGCCATCGCGATTAAAAAACCAAGGGCATTCAGAGCCGTTGCCAATGCGAATGGTGCCAATCAGCTGGCCATTATCGTTCCCTGTCATCGAATTATTAATACGAGTGGAGCACTGGGCGGGTATGGAGGCGGCATTAAGCGCAAAAAATGGCTGTTGGATCATGAAAAACATTTATGTTAAAAATAGAATGAATTTGGGCTATTTCTAAATCCATTTTATTGTTAGAATAAGACCTATATGAGTACTTCCTTGGCAGCCTTACTTGATCCGTTAAATATCGCACAACAAGAAGCGGTAGCGGCGCCTTTTGGCAATTTATTAGTGCTTGCAGGTGCAGGCAGTGGTAAAACACGTGTTTTGGTGCATCGTATTGCTTGGCTTATCAGTCAGAAAGGCGCGCCCGCCAGCAGTATTTTAGCGGTAACCTTTACCAATAAGGCCGCAGCAGAAATGCGCGGACGCCTAGAGCAGATGTTGGGCAGAGACGCACAAGGCATGTGGGTTGGCACTTTTCACGGTCTATCCCATAAAATTTTACGGCTACATTGGCAAGAGGCGGGTTTACCCGAAGCATTTCAGGTCATAGACGGCGAAGATCAGTTGCAACTTATCCGCCGCTTGTTTAAAACATTGGGCGTTAATGAAGATCGTCACGAGCCTAAAAAAATACAAGGGTTTATCAATCGTAAAAAAGATGAAGGCGTTCGTGCAAATCAATTATTAAGCGCAGAAAGTGGTTTTGAACAAGTCAACCACGATGTCTATTTGCATTATGAGCGTCTTTGTAACGAAAGTGGCTTAGTCGACTTTGCAGAACTTTTATTACGTGCTTACGAAGTGTTAAAAACGAACGCGGAACTGTTAGCTTATTACCAAGCCCGGTTTTTGCATGTATTAGTCGATGAATTTCAAGATACCAACGGCATACAATATCTCTGGTTGTCGTTATTAGCAGGTCAATCTAAATCAGTCACCGTTGTGGGAGACGATGATCAATCAATTTATGGATGGCGGGGCGCTAAAGTAGAAAATATTCGGCGTTTTGAAAAAGAATTTGCTGGTACACAATTAATTAGACTAGAGCAAAACTATCGTTCGACCAGCACGATTTTGGCAGCCGCAAATGCTTTAATTTCTTATAATGGCGGCCGATTTGGAAAGACCCTCTGGACAGAGGGTGAAAAAGGCGACCCCATTATCGTGTATGCAGGATTTAACGAAGAAGACGAAGCATTGTTTGTGGTTAGGGAGATCCGTGAATGGATCGCAGAGGGCGGAAAATCAAGCGAAGTCGGCGTTCTTTATCGATCAAATGCTCAGTCACGTGTGTTAGAAGAGGCTTTTGTACGCGCGGGCATACCTTATACGATTTATGGTGGCTTGCGCTTTTTTGAACGCGCAGAAATTAAAGATGCATTGGCTTATTTAAGACTTGTTGTTAATTGCAAAGACAATACTTCATTTGATCGCGTTGTTAATGTCCCACCGCGAGGTATTGGCGAGCAAACATTAAAAAAGATAGAAGCGATTGCAGAAGAATATCACTGTGGTTTATGGGATGCTGCAAAAAAATCTTTGGAAATGGGGTTAATCACCAGTAGAGCGGCTTCAGGGTTGTCGACCTTTATTGCATTGGTCGAAAAACTTATGGCCAATGTTGTTGGTGGTGCCTTAACAAACTTAATTGAAGCGGTTATCCGAGAGAGTGGATTATTAGCGTTTTACAAAGAACAAAAAGGTGAAAAAGCGCAAAATCGCATCGAAAATTTAGAAGAATTGATCAATGCTGCTACGGATTTTGAAGCGGAATATCCAAATGACGGCGAGAATTCTCCGCTGTTAGCTTTTTTATCATACACAGCGCTAGAAGCAAGCGATCGCAAAAATGGCCATTTAGCAGACAGCGTGCAATTGATGACATTACATTCTGCAAAAGGGCTAGAATTTCCATTGGTTTTTATTTGTGGTTTAGAAGAGGGTTTATTTCCACATCATTTTTCACGCGAAAACCCAGAAGCGTTAGAAGAAGAGCGGCGTTTGTGTTATGTGGGCGTAACACGTGCTAGAAAAAAATTATTTCTTACGCATGCAGAAAAACGACGCGTATTTGGGCGTGATGAAGAGCGTCGTCCTTCTCGATTTATCAAAGAGATCCCAGAACATTTACTCAAAGAAACGAATAGGCGTGTAAGCATTCGACATCACGCCATTGTAGATTATTCTGTTGGGGATGATGAGGTTGATATTTATGGATTTTGTATGGGGCAGCGTGTGCGGCATCCCAAGTTTGGACAAGGTACAGTGGTTGATCACGAAGGTAAAAATGATCGCGCGCGTGTACATGTGCGATTTGATGTGTATGGCAGTAAGTGGTTAGCATTGGCATATGCCAACTTAGAGGCGGTTTAAAGAAAAGAGAGTTACTTCCGATTTTCAGTTAGTAACGCTGTAAATTCGTCTTCTGGCAAGTTTTTCCCAAACAAATACCCTTGGATCAAATCACATCCCTCTTTATGTAAAAAATTAAATTGTGCTTCTGTTTCTACCCCTTCTGCAATTACTTTAAATTTTAATTGTTTTGCTAGAGCAATAATCGCTGTAATAATTGCGCCATCATCTAACGCTTTATTGGCATGATTAATATTTCTGATAAATGATTGATCAATTTTTAAAGAATCAACAGGAAATTTTTTTAAGCTGCTCAAAGAAGAATACCCTGTTCCAAAATCATCAATGGAAATTTTAATGCCCATGCTTTTTAGAACACGTAGCATCAGTAAAGATTTTTCCATATTGTCCATGACGAGGCTTTCAGTTAACTCGAGTTCTAGAAAATTAGCGTTTAATTGGCTGTCCCAAAGTGCGCTTGCAACTTGTTCTGCAATATCTCCCATTTTAAACTGGTAAGCCGAAAGGTTAACGGCAATCACGAAATCGTTAAACCCTTGGTCGTGCCATTTTTTAGTTTGCACACACGCTTCTTTTAAAGCCCAATTACCAATGTTAATAATAAGCCCTGTTTGTTCGGCAAGTGGAATAAATTGTGCCGGAGATATTCTCCCCAGCTCAGGGTTAATCCACTGCAGCAGCGCCTCTGCGCCCACTATTTTGCGTGTTCTAACATCTACTTTGGGTTGATAATAAACAAAGAGTTCTTTATTGGCAATGGCATGTCGTAAATGCACTTCTATTGTTCGTTTTGTAGCTATTTCGGTATTCATTGCGAGTGTATAATAACTAAATGTATTGCTGCCGATTTTTTTGGCTTGATGACGTGCGATGCCAGCAAATTTTAACAAAGATTCAATGTTTTCGCTGTCTTCGGGATAAACACTAATTCCAATAGAAGCAGTTGTTCTTATTTCATGCCCTTGTATTAAAAAAGGTTGCGCTAGTAAAGCCAATATTCTTCTGGCCTCATCGTCTATGCTATTTTGTGTGTCAAGCTCATCAATCATAATTGTAAATTGATCGCTGCCTAGGCGCGCGAATAATTCTCGTTTATTTGAAAAGCTAATGCTTAAACGTTTGGCGATGGCTTGTAGTAATCCATCTCCAATTTCGTAACCTAAAGAATCTTTGATGCCTCGAAAATTATCAACATCTAAAAAGAAAAGCGCAAGCTTTTGATGTTTTTCTCTCGGTAGTGCAATCTTATTTTTTAAGTTTTCGAAAAATTGCGTTCGATTGGGCAAGCCCGTTAAAGGATCCGCATTAGAAAAATGCACGACTTTTTCAATGGTAGTGCTGAGCACTGCTAATAATTTCTTAAAGTGTATGTAGAGCCAAATTAAATAGACAAATGAAACAGCAATCAGAAGACCTATTGCCATATATAAACTTAAGGTGATATTACTCATTGTCTATTCCTGAGTTCTTATGACCAAGATGGATTAATTCGCAAGAGTCTGTTCAATGACTACTTTATAAGTATAGTAGAGATAGGCATAATGTGTTATTGATATTCCTAAAATAGAGTCTTAAACAATGCCTGTTATTCCAAAAAATCCGTTTATCTTGGTGGATGGTTCTTCCTATTTATTTCGCGCATATCATGCGCTCCCGCCTCTTACCACTTCTAAAGGTCTGCCAACAGGCGCGATTTATGGGGTGGTTAATATGTTACACAAACTTATCAAAACCTATCACCCTGAAAAAATGGCCGTTGTGTTTGACAGTAAAGAGAAAAATTTTCGACATGCGCTCTACGAGCCCTATAAAGCCAATCGGACTGTGATGCCCGATGAATTGCAGCAACAAATAGAACCATTGCATGCCATTATTCAAGCGATGGGTTTGCCATTGGTGGTTATTCCCGGGATTGAAGCGGATGATATTATTGGCACGCTGGCAGAGCAGGCAAAAACGAACGGCATCTTTACTTTAATTTCTACAGGTGATAAAGATTTTGCACAACTGGTGTGCGAAGAAATTTTTTTAATTAATACCATGTCAGAGGATATTTTTGATCGTGCTCGCGTGATAGAAAAATTTGAAGTACCACCCGAACAAATCATAGATTATTTAACATTAATAGGCGACACCGTGGATAACATACCCGGTGTGCCAAAAGTGGGGCCAAAAACCGCCGTTAAATGGCTGCAAACTTATGGCAGTTTGCAAGCAGTTGTTGCTCATGCCTTGGATATCCCTGGAAAAGTTGGCGAAAATCTCCGCGATGCTTTAGAGCAGCTTCCCTTGTTTAAGGAGCTTGTTACGATTCAAGTCCATTTACCCGTTGAGCATAAAGTGGCTGATTTTGTTCTCCAAAAACGAGAGATAGAAAAATTAAAAAATTTATTTTCAGAGCTGGAATTTAAAAACTGGTTAAAAGACTTAAATAGATCTGAAGCAGAAAATAAATCAGAGACGACAAAAGAGCTGCAAGCAACAAAAGAAGATTTGAAAAATAATAATACTGAAAAGCGCGTAGAGAATTTAGCAATTTATGAAACAATTTTAGAAAAAACCGTTTTTGAAAAATGGCTGAAAAAACTTGAAGATTCAGCATTATTTGCTTTTGATACAGAAACAACCAGTTTGGATTATATGTTGGCGGAAATTGTAGGATTATCTTTTGCCGTTACATCGGGCGAAGCTGCTTATCTTCCGGTAGGACATAATTACATGGGTGCGCCACTGCAATTAAATAGAGAATGGGTATTGGAACAATTACGCCCCGTGTTAGAAGATAAAAAACGATTCAAAGTAGGGCATAATTTGAAGTATGATAGTGAGGTGTTGGCGAATCATGGCATTATGTTACAGGGTATCGCTTTTGACACCATGCTGGAATCTTATGTGCTAGATAGCACGGCAACGCGGCATGATATGGATACTTTAGCAGAACGTCATTTGCACTATAAAACAATCTCTTTTTCAGAAGTGGCTGGCAAAGGTGCCAAACAAATCACATTTAACCAAGTGCCTCTAGAAAGCGCTGCTTTTTATGCGGCTGAAGATGCAGATGTTACACTAAAATTACATCAAAAATTTTGGCCATTACTGCAACAATTGCCAAAACAAAAAAACGTTTTTGAAACAATTGAGATGCCATTGGTACCCGTTTTGGTTCGTATGGAGCGCGGTGGCGTTTTAATTGATTCGCAATGCTTGGCTGCTCAAAGTGTCGTCTTAGGCAAACGCTTGGCAGAAATAGAAACAGAAGCTTATCAGATGGCGGGTCAGTCTTTTAATATTAATTCGCCTAAACAACTACAAGAAATATTATACACACAATTAAAATGTCCTGTTTTAGAAAAAACGCCTACCGGCCAGCCTTCTACCGCCGAATCTGTTATGCAGCAATTGGCGGAAGATTATCCTCTGCCGAAAATTATTTTAGAATATCGCAGTTTAAGTAAATTAAAATCCACGTATGCAGATAAGCTACCTCAACAGATAAATGCAAAAACAGGACGTGTGCATACTTCGTATCATCAAGCGATTACTTCGACAGGACGACTTTCTTCCAGTGATCCTAATTTACAAAACATTCCGATTAGGTCCCCGCTGGGCAGAAAAATTCGCAGCGCTTTTGTTGCGCCAGCGGGTTACAAAATAGTTGCTGCGGATTATTCTCAAATTGAATTGCGGATTATGGCGCATATGTCTCAAGATCAAGGATTATTAAAAGCGTTTAGTTTGGGAGATGATGTTCATAAAAGTACTGCTGCCGCTGTCTTTGGTGTAAGTTTAGAGGCGGTAACGTCTGATCAACGACGCAGTGCCAAGGCGATTAATTTTGGTTTGATGTATGGGATGTCGGCTTTTGGTTTGGCAAAACAGCTGGGTATTTCGCGAGGGGATGCAGAAAAACAGGTAGAGCGATACTTCGCTTGTTTTCCAGGTGTTAGGGTATTTATGGAAGAGATTCGGAAACGTGCACTGGAAGAGGGTTTTGTAGAAACGTTAACGGGTCGGCGTTTATATCTTCCCGACTTAAAATCATCCTATATGGCGACACGTCGTGCAGCAGAACGTGCCGCAATTAATGCGCCGATGCAAGGCACCAATGCCGATATTATTAAATTAGCTATGATTCAACTAGATCAGTGGATTTTACAAAATAACTTGGATATGCGGATGATTATGCAGGTGCACGATGAATTAGTGTTTGAGGTATCAGAAAAAATATTGGACAAAGCACTGTCTCATATTAAAACGATTATGGAAACAATCCTGCCGCTTTCAGTGCCTTTAAAAGTAGGAATGGGTGTGGGAGACAATTGGGATGAGGCGCATTAGGCTCTGCGCAAAAATAATTGTAACTATGTCTGTTTTTACACTCTCGAATTGGAGTCTGTCCATTATTTCAGGAGACTTCTTTTATGCATGTTCAGCCTGCAACCATTCATCTAATTTTTCTTGCACTTCCACGATGCCTTCTCCGCTTAGCATTGAAAATAACTGAGAAGAAATAAATTCTTCATAACCCAGCAGTTCTTTTTTAAGCATTAACAAGGTATTTCGCGCAGCGCCTCTACCGAGTTTATCTGCTTTTGTTAATAAGATATGTGTTGGCAATTGGTGTGCAAGAGACCACTCAATCATTTGCCAGTCTTGTGCTTTAAGTGGATGTCGAATATCCATCAGTAAAATAAGACCTTTAAGACTTTTTCTTTCTGTTAGATATTGAGACACGATAGTTTGCCAGTGTTTTTTGATAGAATCTGGCACTTTGGCATAACCATAACCAGGTAGATCTACCAGGCGTTTTTCAGGATCCGCCAACTGGAAAAAGTTAATCAACTGAGTTCTTCCAGGCGTTTTGCTGGTTCTGGCAAGGCGATGAATGCCTGTAATCTTGTTTAAGGCACTGGATTTACCGGCGTTAGAGCGTCCGCCAAACGCAACCTCAGCCCCGCTGTCGTTTGGTAGCCCTGCTTTGCTGTTGGCACTCTTTAAAAATGCGATCTGGTTGTAGTTTAATATGCTCATTTTGGGTATTATGATAACAGGTTTATAGGAACTAAGTGATGCATATCTGGATAAGATTAGCGATTTTTTTGGGAATGGGTGTGGCGTTTGCCGGTAGCATGCCCGAGATTCTCCCCGATATTGCTGCTGGGCGTGAGAAATCCCAGGTGTGCGTTTCATGCCATATGGTAGATGGAAATAGTGTGGTGCCTGCTTGGCCGAAAATTGCAGGCTTACCCGAAAAATATTTTATAGAACAATTGCAGGCATTTAAAGCGGGCGACAAAGGTGGTCGATTTAACTCGGTGATGCTGAGTTTTGCAGCAGCGCTATCCGATCAGGATATGGCAGATTTGGCGGCATTTTATGCGAGTCAAAAAGGCTCGCCGGGTTCTACACCGCAAACATTTGTGGCATTGGGCGAAAAGACGTATAGAGGCGGAAATAGAACAACAGGTGTGCCTGCCTGTAGCGCATGTCATAGTCCGCGTGCAGAAGGCAATATTCCTGCGGGTTTTCCGTCGTTGAGTGGGCAGCATCCGGATTATATCATTGAACAATTAAAGGCATTTCGAAGTGGCGCACGTGCAAACGATGTGAACGGGATAATGCGAGATATTAGCAAGCGAATGACGGACGAAGAAATAGAAGCCGTTAGTCATTATGTATCGGGGTTGCATTAGTTTTATGAAAAATATGAAAAAAACCTACTTAAAGATGAGTTTGATTTTATTGGTGGTTGCCGGAATGCTGGCAACTGGATTGTTTTACAGAAAAATTCAGCGAGAAAAAATAGCCAAAGCACATGTCCCCTTATCTGCGACACAAACACAGACTGCTAAAATGCCCATCGTATTTGAGGAAGGTAAGCATTATCATCGAATCAGTGACGAAATCACTGCGGATAAAAATATTCAAGATTTTATTAATGAAGATCCCGGCAAAATTCAAGTCATTGAATTTTTTAATTATGGTTGCTTTTGGTGTGGTCGTTTGCATCCGATATTAATTTCATGGGCTCAAACAAAGCCTGTTAACGTTGTTTTTTATAGTATCCCCGTTGTTTTTAATAAAAAATGGGAAACCCTAGGTAAGGCCTATTTTATGGTTAAAAATTTAAGAAAAACAGATGTTCTCGATTCTGAATTTTTTACAGCTATCCACAAAAATCATATTGATCTCGGTGACGAAAAACTATTGAAGGAATTTTTTAATGAAAAAGGTGTTTCGGAAAAACAATTTTCAGAACTATACCAATCATTTTCTGTCAACAGCGAATTAGCGAGAGCGGTAGCACTTGCAAATGCGTATCATATTAGGCTAAGTCCAGTCATTGTTGTTAATGCCCCGTCAGGCAGCTATTTATTAACGGCCAAAGCAGCGGGAACCGAAGAAGCATTAAAAGCTGTCCTGAATCATGTGATTTTGGAAGAATCTAAAAAATAAGTTTCTTTTTTTTCGCTCTCAGCGCTTGCCCGGATCAAATCTGGTGGACTATATTTTTGAGATTATCAATATAGCTTTTGACATTTCTGCATTTTTCGCTAAGCTGAAAAGGCGTATATCTGCGGAAAATGGAGATTTCAAATGAATAAGAGGGAAAAAAATCAGTGGACGCATGTTGGAACAATTTTTGCATTCAATCTTCTCTTTTCTCCAATACTGCTTGCAGGTACAGCGCCCAACACAATTTCTGCAGCGGGTATTCGGGCGAGTTTGACTTCTGTTAACGCTAAAGTTGAAAATAAATTTATTCAAAAACAAACGAGGCCTACCAGTACACATGACTTAAAGGATTACGAAAGTGAACCTATCATTTTTGGAACATTTCAACGACAAAAGACAGATGTTTCTGCAAACATCAATGGCTATCATATTAAAAGCGGTGGTGTTGGATATCTTTTGGATTATAATTTTAAGACCGCACTCGATTTGTTTGAAATAGGGGGTGGCGCAACCTACGCGGAGAGTCATACAAACATTGCGACATCAGATACGCTTAATAGTGATTACGGGCAAATTTTAGGTTATGCAAATTTAGTGGAAAATGGGTATTTTTTAGGCCTGTTTTTATCGAGAACTGAAAGTTGGAGCAAGTCTAAACGTGCTATTTCCGGTACTACACTCCAAGCGCTTTCTCGTTTTAAAGGTGCTGCATTTTTTAGTAAGGTTCGAATAGGCCATATGAGCAGGCAATCTGATTGGCAGCTCATCCCTGAAGCATCTTTGTATTATGTACATTTTCACGAAAGTGGTCGCAACGAAACGGGCGCGGATATCTCTAACCTTTCTGTCAGCTCCAGCGCTGCAGATGGTGTAAAAGCAGGGATTGGTGGAAGAGTTATGTATATTCAACCAGCTGTCACGACAGAAATTCGCGCATTCTATCTGAGAGATTTAAAAAATCCACTGCTTAATCCAAGTTTCACATTTTCCGCTTCCGGCGCGCCTTTTGCATCTAGTGCTCAAAATAATAAAAAGAACAATTTAAATTTAGGCGCATCTCTTAAGTATTTTGTGAGACCTGATCTCTCTATCACGGGTGTCTATGATTTTTTAGTTAAACAGCAAGGATATACAGAAAATAATGCTTCTCTTTTGATGTGTTGGAATTTTTAAACGTAGATAATGTTTAGGTATAAAGCTTTTATTTAAGGAGAACTGGACAATGGTTATGGTCAATAAAACCAAAGTTTTTGTGGGGTTATTCATTGGACTCGCTTTACTGACAACAGGATGCACTCCTGGTAATCATTTCACACAAGAGCCTGTTGAAGGGACGTCTATCGATATTTTAGCTGTTTCAGAAGCGGGAAGTACGGGTGCAGGCGCTAGAAGCATTTCGTCGTCGCCACCCGCTCCGCCACCCGTTCCGCCACCATAACCCCATCCAGTCTGAGTGTTTGAACGAGTGATATTTTAGACAGATCTATTATGATAAGATCAATGGCATTTAGTATTGAAATTTATAAACTCAGAAAGGCGATTAACTGTGTCTAAAAAAATACGCGTAGGGGTCCTTTTTGGAGGCCGATCGGCGGAACATGAAATTTCTTTGCTTTCTGCAAAAACCATTGTAGAGGCAATGGATAAAGAAAAATATGAAATTGTGTTAATTGGGATCAATAAATCCGGAGAATGGTTTTTACATTCCGATCTGACATGCTTATCGAATGCCAGTGATCCCAAAAAAATCCACTTCAAAAAAGAAAACGAGAAAGAAAATGTCGCACTTGTTGCTAAAGAAATGGGTAACCCTTTGGTGAGCCTAACCGGCAAAGCGCTTAATTGCCCACTCGATGTTATCTTTCCTGCATTGCATGGGCCATATGGCGAAGATGGCACTGTGCAAGGATTATTAAAATTGGCCAACATTCCATTTGTGGGCGCAGGAGTACTCGCTTCCGCGATTGGTATGGATAAAGACGTGATGAAGCGATTGTTAAGAGATGCGGGTATTCCCGTTGCGCAATTTTTAACGTTGCAGGAACATTCCTATAAAAGTGTCAGTTTCGAACACATTCAAACAACTGTTGGATTACCTTTCTTTGTTAAACCGGCGAATGCCGGATCTTCTATTGGCATTTCAAAAGTAAAAAACAGATCTGAATTTGAAGAAAAAATTGCGCTAGCTTTCCAGTTTGATCGAAAAATCTTAATTGAAGAATGTATAACAGGTCGTGAAATTGAATGTTCTGTCATTGGAAATGAAACGCCCCTGACTTCTCTGCCAGGTGAGATTATTTCTGCACATGAATTTCATTCATACGAAGAAAAATATTTAGGGCATGGGGCGATATTTAAATATCCTGCGTATTTGAAGCCAAATGAGATTTCAGCGCTACAAGCGCTTGCGGTTAAAACATATCAGGCGCTATGTTGCGAAGGCATGGGGCGCGTCGATATGTTTTTAAAACCCGATGGTCAGATTATTGTGAATGAAATTAACACGATTCCTGGTTTTACCTCAACCAGCGCGTATCCCAAAATGTGGGAGGCAAGCGGTCTTGGTTTGTCGGATCTTATCGATCAATTAATTGTTTTGGCGCTCGAACGCTTTAAAAAAGAACAAGGCTTAAAAACAACTTTTAAATCTGTAGAGGCAGATCTCTCTGCCGCCCCTAAGATGCAGCCCGTTGTAAGCGATCTCTAATAGCCGCCCATGCTGCTGTGTTTGGTGGATTTTCGATTAGAAGGCAGTCACTTTTTGTTGCATCAAAATCATGTAAATAAGCGTAAAGCTTTTGGGCATACATGTGGTGATTCTCTGAAGCCACTATCCATTTTGCAATGCAATAATCTGGAACACCCTGTTCAAGGAGTGCATTTACGGGCACGGAGAAACTGAGCGCACAAAATCGTTTATTGTTTCGAGCCCAGTTTAACGCCGTTTCGAGAAATCTCTCTTTTTTACATAAATACAGAGGTGTTGTGGGTGCGTAATGAGAGAGGTGTGACCCAGGCGTTATTAAATCATGTTCCAATTTTACAGCGCCTTTTTCCGATTGTTTCTGGCGCACAGGTTGCTTTAATACGGCAGATAAATCGGTTTCAGAAATGCTACCTTGACGCAAGATAATGGGGATGTCGTCTAATAGGGACACAATCGTCGATTCTATACCCAGCGTGCAAGCCCCGCCTTCTAAAATATAATCCACACGCGATCCTAGTTCGGTTCGAACATGTTCAGTGGTGGTTGGGCTAATACGACCGTATCGATTCGCCGAGGGTGCGGCAATACCGCCATCAAATCGTTCTAACAGCTCGAGTGTTAAAAGATGATTGGGAATACGGATCGCAATGCTCTCTTGTCCACCCGTGACGATTTTGGGAACACTAGGGTGCCGTGCCAATATCAACGTCAGCGGGCCTGGCCAAAATGCCTTTGCTAGCTGAAAAGCGGTGTCGGGGATATCGATGGCCCAATCGCTCAGTGCGCTCATGTCAGATATGTGTATTATCAACGGGTTGCTAGAAGGCCGCTCCTTAGCCAGGTATATATTTTGAATGGCAACGGGGTTTCTGGCATCTGCCCCCAAGCCATAAACCGTTTCCGTTGGAATGGCGACTAATTTTCCTGCTTTTAGCAAAGCTATCGCGTGTTCAATGGGATTCATGCGTGTCTCAATAGATTAAGTTGTTAGGATAATTTTGGAATGCACGCAAGGGAAGACCCTGTGCGAAAAAGGCTATAATATGATAAATTAGCACATTCGTCTAGGTGTTGTGTTGTAGGGAGAAAAAAGAACTGTGAGGCGCTTAGTATTGCCACTCATTATTACCGCGTTTGGTACTTTTTTTGTTGCTCGAGTATTTGCGGATTTATCGGGTTCGCTCGACGAAAAAGCAATTATACAGCGGATTCACCCAGAGGGGGAGGTAACGATTGAGGCCGGTAGCGCAATGGTTGTAGAAACACCTAAGGTTATATTGGATGTTGGTCAACAACATTATGAGCAAGTGTGTCATATTTGTCATGGCACTGGTCTTGCAGGTGCACCAAAATTTGGCGATAAAGCAGATTGGGCACCGCGTATCGCAGACGGTATGGCAACAATGGTGAAGCGTGCAATAGAAGGTTACAGGGCGATGCCGCCGAAAGGAACCTGTACGAATTGTTCTGATGATGACATCAAAAAAACGGTTGAATATATGGTGTCGCATTCTCAGTAAGGCATAAACAACTAAGCAGGCTGTTGTGCATTTCCGGGTAGATCAATGGAGGAAGTTTTCCTGTTTAATAGACTGAAGGATAAGCCTAAAGATGCAAAGCCAAAGAGCCCACTAAAAACAAATATTGAAGAAAAAGAATCTTGAGCCATGTATCCACAGATAAATGAAGCTACCATGGTTCCAAAACCACTTACGATATAAAATAAACCAATTGCTGTACCGTAATTGGCTTTTGCAACGCCTTGAAACACCAGCGAAGAAAAAACAATTTGTGCGCCAGTACGTTGTATACCCCAAGAAATAATGCCAAGGATAGCTAAAACCCAATTCATGGAATTAATGTGAAAGAAACAAATATTAAAAGCACATAAAGCGCCAATTGTAATATAGAGTACTTTTTTTACATGTCCACGATCAATGTGATGCCCCATAAAGGGAGAGCTGATGAGCATAATAAAGTTGAAAATGGCAATGGTCGAAAGATAAAACCATTCCGGAAATCCGTTGTGTTTAAGATAAATCATCAAGATGCCGTCATTAAAGCGACCCATAAAAAATAATAAAGCTAAAAAAAGAATCGGTAAAATCTTTTTGAAGACAGACTTAAATTCTCGCATCGAAAATTCACTGGTTTCGATTCCTTTTGCACTGAGTGTGAACGACATCAAAAAAACTGGAAAAACGAGTAAACAACAAAAAACAACCAGAATATTTAAATTCTCTTTCAAGGTGCCCAAAAAGAGTGTAGAAGCACTCACCAGCAAAGGACCAAGCACACATCCTGCGGTTTTAGAAACGGTTAGCAACCCTAAGGCCATGCCTTTTTTGTTTTTAGTTTTTTCAGCAACGAAGGCATCACGGGGTGCCGCAAATGCACCGTTAGCAACGCGTTCGATAGTTTTGGAAACCAAAATGGACCATGAAGCCGGAACTAAGAGGAATGCCTTGGCAAAAAAGGCAAGTCCGGTGGAAAAAATAAAAATATTACGTTTATTTTTAACTTTGTCGAATAATACTCCGTTAGCCAAGCGCAGTACATTGGACATAAATTCGGTTGATCCTTCCAAAATACCCAGGATAGCTAAGGAGAGGCCTAATGAATCGGTGACTAAGAAGGGGATAATGGTCATCCCAACAGTGGTTGAGATAGCCAACAAAAAGTTCATCAAGAAAATTTTATACATAGGTGGTTTATAACAAATAGAATCCAACGGGTCAAATTTAACGGTGTTTTGTTTCTATCCATATTTGCTTTAATGACTTACAGTTTTGGCTCATAAGGAATATCCAGTTTCTCAATCCGCCTAAAAGATAAGGCTTCAGCAAGATGTGCAATCTCAACAGTCTCTTGATTAGCCAAATCTGCGATGGTTCTGGCCACGCGCAGAACGCGATGATACGATCGTCCCGTTAATCCTAATTTCTCTATTGCATTGCTGAAAAAGGTTTGCGCAGAGGAATTGAGTTTGCAGTATTTTTGTGTTTCTTGGTTGCTTAGACGCATATTCAATCGTGAAGATCGCGAGCGTTGTTTTGCAACGGCCGCATTGACACGTTTTAAAACTATCGCACTGGATTCTTCTGCAGTAAAATTTTCTATCGTTAAAGTCGCGATGGGTAATATTGGCACTTCAATATGCATGTCGATGCGATCTAAAAAAGGACCCGATAAACGTGCACGATAACGCTTAATTTGTTCTTGGGTACATTGACATCGGCCTTTAGGATCATTCAAATGTCCACAAGGGCAAGGATTCATCGCAGTAATCAATTGGAATCGTGCTGGAAATTCTGCTTGACGTGCAGCACGCGAAATTAAAATTGTTCCAGATTCTAAGGGTTCGCGTAGCACCTCCAAAACACGACGATCAAATTCGGGTAATTCATCTAAAAATAAAACACCTTGATGCGCAAGCGAAATTTCGCCGGGTCGTGGATGACTGCCGCCACCCACTAAAGCAACGGCAGAAGCGGTATGATGTGGTGCGCGAAAAGGTCTTCTGCCCCACTGTAAAGCAGGTTCGCTGTTTGGGATTAATGAATGTATCGCGATGACTTCTAAGGTTTCTTCGAGTGTTAATGAAGGCAAAATACCCGGAAGCCTACTCGCCAGCATAGTTTTGCCGGTTCCAGGTGGTCCAATCATCAGTAAACTGTGCCCACCCGCCGCTGCGATTTCTAAGGCGCGCTTAGCATGCATTTGGCCGCGAACATCGCATAAATCATATTCGGTACGATCGCTATCTGTGCTGGAGGGCAGCGCTTGTTTAAAGGGGTGCAACTGTTTTCGTCGACAGAGATGTTCGGTAATTTCTAATAAAGTGTTGGCAGCATAAATCGTGTTATCTCCCGGTAGCGCCGCCTCGGTCGCGTTCATGATCGGCAAAACCAAAATACGCTCGGCTTTTCGAGCACCCAGTGCAACGGGTAATGCGCCTTGAATAGAACGGAGTTCTCCGGACAATGCCAGCTCTCCTGCAAATTCATATTCATTTAAACAGTCGCTTGGAATTTGTTGAGAGGCCGCTAAAATACCTAAAGCAATGGGCAGATCAAAGCGTCCACCTTCTTTGGGTAAATCAGCTGGACCTAAATTAATCGTAATGCGACGCGAGGGGAAGTCAAATTGACTATTTAAAATAGCAGAACGCACGCGGTCTTTGCTTTCTTTCACAGCGGTTTCGGGCAAACCCACAATCGTAAAAGCGGGTAGTCCACCTGAAATATGAGCCTCTACCGTTACAAGCGGGGCTTGTATACCAAGAGAAGCGCGTGTATAAACAATTGCTAATTTCATACCAGTTGTTATACGCGAAATTAATAGGGTTACAATCCGCTAAATAGCGGATGTCGCGCTTTTTGAAGAGCAGGATTGCCTGAAGAAAAAAATAAAGATTTCGAACTATGACATATATTTGAGGAGCTAGATCCCGCGGAGAATTTTCTCTCCCAATAAATAGAGCGCTTCTGGCGTAGCAAACAGAACGAGTACATCGCCTGCTTGAATCACTATTTCGGGATCAGGTTCCGGATAACGTGTAGTGCCACGCGTTAACACTTTGATCGCCAAGAGGGATTCGGGATCGCTAATTTCACGAAGGGTTTTTCCAATCGCATATGCATTTTCATTCACCGTGATGGCGTGCAAGCTCATACGCGCACTGTCTGCTTCTTCGAGTAAAGTCGGGTCATCCGTCCCTTTGAAAAATCCCTGAATAACGCGATAGCGATCAGAATGAATGGCACGAATTTTAAATAAAATACGCGATGCGGGAACACCCAGCATTAAGAGTAAATGCGAAGCCAGCATTAAACTCGCTTCTAACGATTCGGGCACGACTTCTGTTGCACCAGCTTCTTGGAAGGTTTTTAAATTAGAATCGTTTCGCGTTCGAACAAAAACAGGCACGTCCAACCGAAGCGAACGAATATGCCTGAGGGTTTCTAGTGCAGCGGGCTCGTCTGCAAAACTGATCACCACCATGCGTGCCCGAGCGAGCCCGGCAGCAGCCAATACTTCGAGTCGTCTGGCATCACCAAAAAAAGCGTGCTCTCCGGCTAAAGCAGAAGAAGAAATTCGCATGGGGTCCAAATCTAATGCAACCGATGGAATATTTTCTTGCTCTAAGAAACGGGCTAAAATTTGCCCAACACGACCAAATCCACAAATAATCACGTGATCTTTTAGTTCTGCCGTATGCTCAGACAGCTGTACATCTTTAATTTCTTCAGGTGGAGGAACCGTGTCTTGTTTAAACAAGAACTGCCCAATGGCTTTGTTGTATCGAATCAAAACCGGCGCGGCAACGATACTCAATACAACCGCGGCAACCACCACCTGACTTTGTATGGGATCAATCAATTTATTGTTAATGGCAACCGTTAGAATAACAAATCCAAATTCACCACCTTGCGCTAATATTAAGCCGGTACGAAAGGCTTTTCCCAAAGAAACAGCGCCAACAAAACGAGCCAAGCCCATAATTAATAATGTTTTAAAGACGATAAGGCTTGCCAAAATAATGAGAACCCAAAGTCCGTTTGCCGGGAGTGTATCAATTCGCAGTAAAGCGCCAATAGTAATAAAGAAAAGCCCTAACAATACATCTCTAAACGGCCGGATATCAATTTCGATTTGGTGGCGAAACTCGGTTTCACCTAGCATTAAACCCGCCAAGAATGCACCAAGCGCCATGGATAATTGTAGATGGTGTGTTAGCCAGGCAGCGCCAAGGACAACCATGAGTGCTGCCATCATAAATAATTCGTTTGAGTGGGATTTTGCAACCTCGTGGAATAAGGGTCTTAATAATCGTTGGCCGAGAAAACTCAAGACTACGCAAACACCAACACCCTTTACTAATGCAAAACACAGTGGAATCCAGAGTGCTGTTTCTTGTTTGCTTGCTAAAGCGGGGATCAGAATCAAAAATAAAACGGCAGCTAAATCTTGGAATAGCAAGATGCTGATAGATAGTCTGCCATGTACCGAGTGTAATTCGTGTTGCTCGGCTAATTGTTTAATGACAACAGCCGTTGAAGAGAGCGCTAATGCGCCTGCAGCAACAAACGCTGTTTTGGGCGCTAGTCCAAAGTACCATCCTCCTAACATTGCAACCATCGTACATAAAAGAACTTGAATACCACCCAGCCCTAATAAAGCCCGTCGCATCGTCAAAAGTCTGGCGAACGAAAATTCAAGACCAATGGTAAACATCAAGAAGACAACGCCAAATTCGGCGAGGAAACTGAGGTCTTGGATGCTGGGAATAAACGCGAAGCCTCCTGGGCCAACCAGCATGCCGACAAAAAGATAACCGAGAATGGGCGGAAGGTGAATACGACGAAACACCGCAACAACACTCACTGCGCATCCCAGTAAAATTAAAATATATTGAAATTGTTCCATGGACTTAGTTTATCGCATTTAAGCTTTTTTCGAAAGGCGCTGGGATTCTTTATTTAATTATCGAGTGTTTTTAAGATTTTCTTCAAGCATTGTAATTTGTCGTGTCAGTTTTTCAAGTTTCTCACGGGTTTTAGCTAAGACTTCCGTTTGGATATCAAATTCTTCGCGTGTGACAAGATCGCATTTTTGCAGCGCCACTTGAAAACCTCGACGGAATCCGTCACCCAACTCGTCTTTGATAAGATTTAAATACTTCAGTGTCATGTTGGTATTGTATGAGGTCTAATCCCATTTTTATACCTGATTATAAAAACAGCTTCTTTTGGTGCTAAAAACGCTCTATATTAAGTTATGATAAACCGGATTAAGTATGCCTTAGCGATGGCCTTTAGACATCGAAAAGCGTTGAGCGCTTACAGGCGCGACAAAACACTTCAGGGTCAGTCAATTTTAACCTTAGATCTCATGTTGTTTCGAACTACGGGCATAAAAATAATCGCACTCGATTTTGATGGGGTCTTAGCATCACACGGTGCCACAGAAATTGACTTAGAAATTAGAAATTGGCTGAATCGTTGTATTCACATTTTTGGTGCAGGGCACGTCTTTATTTTAACAAACAAACCCAGTAGAGAACGCTCAGACTATTTTTCGAAGCATTTTAGTGGTGTGGAATTTATTTTTCCCAAACGAAAAAAGCCCTATCCCGATAGTATTCTGTCTATTTTACAAAAAACAGGGGTGAGTCCAAGCGAATTGTTGGTCGTGGACGATCGTTTATTAACCGGCATCTTAGCCGCGATTATCGCGGGCGTACGTGGGTATTATATGACTAAGCCATTGGTCGATTTACATAACCGACGGCTATCAGAATTGTTTATAATGAGCTTACGTAAATTAGAGCGTTGGGTATTCTAATGAATATCGAATTCCAATATGCTTCTATGAAGGCGGTTTTTGAACACGATTTTATCTAAGATCATTTTTTTGTAAAGATTTTACCATTCCTTTGAGTTCTTCAATCGCTTGACTCTGTGCATTTAGATGTTTTAGCAGGGTGCGAATTTCTTGTTCGGCTTTGATATTGACTAAATAGTCATTATGGGCTTCCAATCGATCGCGTGCAGCTTGTCGATTTTGAGTCATCATAATCACGGGGCCTGTATAAGCAGCCTGTAATGCTAAAAAAAGATTGAGCAGTATGAAGGGGTATGGATCCCAGTGTTCAAACCAAGCGACTATATTTACAATTGTCCACACAACCAATAAAGCGGATTGGATGATGATAAATTTCCAAGAACCGACCATTTGCACTGTCCATTCGGCTAAGCGATGGCCTTTTGAGGTTTTCTGGGCTTCCAGGTCGTTTAAGCACTGAATAGTGGAATCGGCAGTTGGTGGCTGCTGTTTTTCTGGGTGGTGATTATTTGGCATTTCTGGATTATAAGGACTTAGACCTCGAGGTGCAATTGGCGCTTGTTGTCTGGTCTCAAAGTGTCGTATAAAGTGAACAGTAATAGCATAGGGTGCGATACGCAAAAAGTTAGAATTTTAGCTTTTTATTAAGTTTTGGAGTGGTGCAATGACATTTGTGGTAACAGAAAGTTGTATTAAATGTAAATTTACAGATTGCGTTGAAGTCTGCCCTGTAGATTGCTTTAGAGAAGGTCCTAATTTTTTGGTAATCGATCCAGACGAATGTATTGACTGCGCATTATGCGAACCGGAGTGTCCGGCAAATGCCATTTACTCAGAGGATGATTTAAAAGATGATCAGAAACCCTTTTTAGCATTGAATGCGGAATTATCCAAAAAATGGCCTGTGATTACACAAAATAAAGGCGGGTTACCGGATGCAGAAGAATGGAAAGATGTGCCCGATAAATTGCAATATTTAGAACGCGACGAATAGTATTAACAATTACCTAAAAAGCGATAATAAAGTTTTTTAGTGGCCTTTGGAATAGCGCGGCGCGGCGCCTGTGATTAATGTGTCTTCCCAATCCATGCGATGTGCAAGTATTTCGCCTATTCGAGAGAGATCTTTTGACAAGGCATCGAGACTTTTAGGGTCTGTATATTTATCATTAAAATCAAGAACCGTTTCTGTATTGATGGTTATGTTCGACAATAAAGTTTTGTCGAGACCTGTTGAGTATGTTTGATTGGTTTCATGATGTTCTGCAAATTTCTCGTACATCTTGAAATGACCCATCGAAATATAATCCATTAAATGTTGACAGAATTTTTGTAGCATGTTGGGTTCGGGGTCTTTTGTTGCACAGAGTTCGTTGTAGTGTACAAGTACGACTTGTCTGAGTTCTAGCCATTGTTGTGTGAGGTGTTGGATGTGTGAAGTTGAAGACGGTTCAATTTTTTTTCCCAACATCAAAATGGTATCCTCCGTGTTAACCAAAATATGTGTCCATTCTTTTAGTAAAAGCCACTATTTCTATTAAGTCAAGGATCTTGGCTGTGGGTTTTCTTTCAGTAACGCCAATCGATCGGTTTTTGTCGAGTCTTCGCTCAAAGTCCTGTAAGACAATGTCCATATAAAAAACGGAAAACAGGAAAAAGCGTTCGAGAAAATTTTAAGTGTTTGAAAATCAATGTGTTATTTTTTAGTGTGGTTTGGAGGTTGCCCATTAAAAAAATTATTTTCTTTTTTTGAGGGCTTGAATAAATGAATTTATTTGTTATTCTTAAAGTGTATCCAGGAAGGATATAGAATTTTGTTAAATGGACTTGATCGACAAGGAAGGTCTCTCTTCAAGGATGAAGTTAAAAAAGGCGGGTTTTAGATCCGCCTTTTTATTTGAAGCCAGCACAAAATAAGAACATACATACCCAAACACATAAAGCTAAAGAAAGACCAGGCAGATAATGGTAATCCTAGAAAAGTAAAATCGATTTGGCCACATTCTTGTGAGCCTTGGAGCGTTTCTTGTAAAACTTCCCATGGCGGCATTAATTCCAACATTTTTTGAAATCCCGCAAAACAAGTGGATTCGTGCACAGGCGAGATATATTGTAACCAGAGTTGACGTAACGCAAGCGCTCCCCCCAGCATGCTGCAGACAAATAAAATCGCACCATAAACTAAACGGCCGTGTTGTTTACAATTCTGTAAGCAACCCAAGCAGAAAACCAAAGAAACGATAAACAATATTCCCCTTTGTAAATAGCAAAGCGGACAAGGTTCTAGTCCAAAACTATACTCGAGCAAATAAGTGCTTAAAAAAAAGAAAAAACTCAAAAGACCACCTAAACAAAGCAAGGTGCGAAACCGCAGGCTTATTTTCATTTTTTGTTTTCCTCAGATTGTTTGCGTGCCCTAGGATGGCATTTATCATAGACATTCGCAAGATGTTGAAAATTAACTTTTGTATAAATTTGTGTGGTACTCAGATCGGCGTGCCCCAAAAGTTCTTGAACAGCACGCAAATCATTGCTAGATTCTAACAAATGGCTTGCAAAGCTGTGGCGTAAACGGTGTGGTGTAACGCGTGTTTCAACGCCTTGTTGTATCCCGATATTATACAAACGATATTGGATAGATCGCGCACTTAAGCGTTTTCCTTTATTGTTAACAAATAATGCAGGCTCAACGGGTTCTGCAAGCGTTGTGCGAATCGAGAGCCATTGTTCTAAAGCCTTAACGGCACATCGGCCAATAAGTGCAAGCCTTGATTTTTTGCCCTTTCCAAGCACGGGAGTTTGTTGTTGCTTAAGGTCAAGATCCCGCACATTTAAAGAGACAATTTCAGAAACACGTAATCCCGTAGAATAGAGGAGTTCCATAATCGCGAGATCTCGAATTGCAAACGGATTTGAAGCAGGCAATTCTAACAGCTTTGCCATTTGATCTACATCGAGTGCACGTGGTAGTGCACGGCTTGTTTTCAGTGCAAGAACACGCATGGCTTTGTTGTCGGTGATAAGACCTCTGCGCATTAAATATCGAAAAAAAGTACGTAGTGCGGATAATTGTCGATTAAGGGTTCGGGGTGATATTTTTTGATTGCGTCTAAAGGCCAATAAGGCGCGGATGGTGCTTTCTTGTATGTCTTGCCATGTGTTGAGGTGATCGGCTTCAAAAAACGCGAGTGCGTCCATCAAATCTGTTTTATAACTGGCAATCGTATGTTCGGAAGAGCGCCGCTCAAATCGAAGAGATCCCAAAAAAGCCTGAACAGATTGAAGCATCATTTTTTTTAAAGCCTAAAGCGTCCGATAAAAACGCGTGTTGCAGGCCCTGTCATCATGACCGGAGCATTAAAGCCCGCCCACGCAATCTGCAGCCTGCCTTTAGAAAATACAACTGATACGGGGCTGCTCAATAATCCAAGACGTATGCCGGCTACCACGGCCGCACAAGCACCCGAGCCACATGCAAAAGTTTCGCCAACGCCACGTTCATAAACACGTAGATAGATTTGGTTTTTATCAATGACTTGCATAAACCCAACGTTTGTTTCTTTGGGAAAATAGCTATGTTTGCTGATGAAGGATCCAAGTTTTTTTATGGGTGCTAGTGCAATATCGGGAACTTCTATAACGGCATGAGGATTGCCCATCGACAGTACGCTTATATTATGTTCAGCATTTTCGACAGTGATAGGATATTGAAGTGCTTCTGTTTTACTGATAAAGGGTATCTCGTTCGGATGGAATGTTGGAATGCCCATATTGACAGTCACCTCACCCTGATCATCTATCACAAAGCTAAGGGGTCCTGCAAGACAATCTGCTTCTAGTGCAGGGTTATTGCTAAAACCCATATCATAAAAAAATCGTGCAGCACATCGGGCGCCGTTTCCACACTGCTCCACTTCATCGCCATTGGCATTAAAAATGCGCAGGTAAAAATCGGCGGTTGTTCGTGTGGGTGGTTCAATGAATAAAATTTGATCGCAACCAATGCCCAAATGTCTATCTGCAATGCGTCGAATTTGAGCTGTACGCAAGTGCACAGCCTGACTAATCAGATCAATCACGACAAAGTCGTTACCTAAACCGTGCATTTTCGTAAAGTTGATAAGCATCCCCTTAAGCTTAAAGGGGTTTAAGCAGAGACGCAAACATTGTGGTTAATCGC
>DAORSV010000020.1:16855-24044 GCA_035443705.1 Gammaproteobacteria bacterium | reverse complement strand
GGTTACCGTAACTATGGTTACGATAGACTAAAAAAAGAAAAACCTCAATAACTGATTAAAAATACAGACAATAAATGTGTTAGAATGCGCCCATTATGCAAGTAGTATCACCCTATCCCCTGCGGCCCATCCGGAGCTTTGTTCGCCGTGAGGGTCGAATCAGCAAGGCTCAATTGAGTGCCTGGGAACGATTGTGGCCGATTTATGGTTTGTCAGCCAGTGATCCTGGGTGTATCGCCTTCGAGAGTCTTTTTGGGCGTACTGCAGACACCGTACTTGAGATAGGCTTTGGCGACGGTCACTCATTAGCAGAGATGGCCAAAAATGCTCCTGAAAAAAATTTTATAGGCATAGAA
This sequence comes from Gammaproteobacteria bacterium, assembly GCA_035443705.1. Lineage (GTDB taxonomy): Bacteria > Pseudomonadota > Gammaproteobacteria > UBA6186 > Azoamicaceae > CADEGZ01. The sequence goes on along the minus strand of DAORSV010000020.1, from coordinate 23,688 downwards.
GTCTATCGTACAGGCGTTGGCAACCTTCTCACCCTCATTGAAAAGCACAAGCTATCCAACATTCGCATTTTTTGCGCGGATGCTGTAGAGATCTTAACGAACAAGATCCCTGACAATAGCTTAACAACGCTTCAGCTTTTTTTTGCGGATCCCTGGCCCAAGGTGCGGCATCATAAACGACGAATTGTGCAGGCGTCCTTTATTAAGTTAGTTTCCCAAAAATTAAAAAGCCTGGGCACCTTCCATCTTGCAACAGATTGGATGGACTATGCTTATCATATGATGGCAGTGCTCGGAGAATCGGTGGATTTTGTGAATGCCAGTGGCGCAAATCAGTTTACACCGCGCCCAGATTTTCGTCCTGTCACGAAGTACGAGCAACGCGGTTTACGATTGGGTCATCAAACCTGGGATTTGATATTTCTAAATAGGGATTAAAAGTGGCGCCCGAGATTACCTTAACATTTGATATGGCTTTAGTGCTTGGCATTATTGTATTTACAGTACTGTTAACGCTTTCAAATGTTATTCGCGTCGATGTTGTTGCTGTTTTGGTCTTAGTTGTTTTGGGTATTACACGGTTATTGCCACCGGAACAATTATTTTCAGGATTTTCAAATGATGCTGTCATGTCGTTGATTTCTGTCATGATCATTGGCGCGGGTTTAGAAAAAAGCGGTATCGCATTGCGGATTGCGCGATGGATACTAAAATTAGGTCGAGAACGCCCCAATAAAATCAATATTTTTTTAATGTTTTCATCTGGATTTTTATCTGCCTTTATGCGCAGCCTTGGAACCGTTGCTTTATTGCTGCCGGTTGTTACTAAGATTACCGTACGGACGGGGATCCCAAAATCGCGTTTATTAATGCCTGTTGCATTTTGTTCTATCTTGGGCGGTACACTCACAATGATAGGGAGTAGCCCTTTAATTTTATTAAATAGTCTTTTGAAAAATGCAGGACATTATGTTGACCCCAGCATGGCGGGATTAAAACCCTTTCATTTGTTTTCGGTCTTTCCCGTGGGTTTAATGATTTTATTAGTCGGCATAGGATACTTGATTTTATTTGCACGGCGACTTTTGCCAAAAGAACCGATTCAAACCTATAGTAGCGGAACGACAAAAACCCATTTTTTAAAAACCTATGGAAAAGGTGGAGACATTTTTGAGTTGAAAGTGCGTGGCAGCAGTAATATTATAGGACTGACCTTAAAAGAAATTGAATTGAAACTAGACCTCTCTTCTTCTGTTTTAGCTGTTGTGTATGGAAAAGAAATTCATTTTCCACCCCTCAGAAAAATTATGATTGCATCGGGTGCTTTTATCGCGATGATGGGACACAAAGAAACGGTTGCTGCCTTTGCAGAACAAAATGGACTTATACTCGAACCGCGTTTAAATGTATTTTCAGAAATGTTGCATCCCATTCGTGCGGGCTTGTGCGAGGCTGTTGTGCCACCCAGTTCACAGTTAATTGGTTTGGAACTCAAAGAATTACATATGAAGCGTACCCATGCGCTGCATGTCTTGGCGGTATATAGAGGACAAACCGTGTATCAAGGAGAAGACTTAAATGCTTTGGTATTACGTTCGGGAGATACCCTTGGGATGTTTTGTCGTTGGGAAGCACTGGCGGCTTTTCATAAAAATCCCGATTTTGTGGTTGTAACGACCTCGTATCCTCGCGAAGAAATGCGCCCTAAAAAAGTTGCGCATGCATTATCCTTTTTTATACTCTCCATTCTTTTAATTGTGTGGGGTAATTTTCCCGTATCGGTTGCTTTACTCCTGGGCGCAGCAGGAATGATTGCAACCGGTGTTTTAACTATTGATGAAGCCTATGCCAGTGTCAGTTGGAAAAATGTTTTTTTAATAGCAGGCCTAATTCCACTGGGGTTAGTCATGCAGTCTACGCATACTACCGATTGGTTAACGCAACACGCATCTTTATTAGATCGAGATTTATCAAATTCGGTTATTCAATTAGGCTTGGCATTTTTATCAACTGTTTTTGGCTATGTGCTTTCTGGTATAGGTGCCACCATTGTGTTAGTACCCATTGCATTAGAACTCGCTTTTAATGTGGGCGCAGATCCCAGAATGTATGCACTGATTGTTGCGATTTCTGCATCAAACGCATTTTTGTTGCCCACCCAACAGGCAAACGCGCTTATTGCGGGACCTGGCGGGTATCGTACAAAAGATTTTCTAAAAGTGGGTGGTGGCATGACGATTCTGTATTGGGCAGTGATGCTAATTAGCATAAATCTATGGTTTTCAAAATAAAAATATGTTTTGAGTCTTGAACTTGAGAAGAAGTCTAGAGTCAAAACAGCGTCAATAAATCATTCAAAAATCGTTTACCCAAATGTGAGGTTTTAATTTTTTGATTTTCCGTTATTATTAATAAACCTTTTTTTTCGGCGTCGCTAAGCTGAGTCGCAATGCTTGCGATGGGAAGCCCTGACCGTGTTTCGAATTCCTGAACAGAAGTTCCTGCTGTTAGTCTTAGTGCATTTAACATAAATTCGAGCGGTATCTCTTCCGTGAGAATAATCTGGCTCCCAGCCAGCAACGCATGATCAGTTTCCAAATAGCTTTTAGGATAACGCGTTTTCCAATAGCGCGTAATCGTATGGGTTTTGAGGTCGGTTATTTTTGCATGCGCCCCTGCGCCAATGCCTAAATAATCGCCAAACTTCCAATAATTCAGATTATGTTTGCACTGATGCTGAGGTTTCGAAAAAGCGGATATTTCATATTGCGCGAGTTCTTGTTTTGCTAAATATTCAAGACCCGCTTGTTCCATTTCTGCAAGGGTATCATCCAATGGCAATGGTGGTTTTTTATGGTGGAATATTGTATTGGGTTCAATGGTCAAATTATACCAAGAAAGATGCGGTGGCGAAAAAGACAAGGCCATTTTCAAATCAAACAGTGCATCCGCCACTGTTTGGTTGGGTAGTCCATACATAATATCGATGTTAAAACTGTTAAAATTGGCTGCCAAAATAGACTTGATGGCGCATTTTGTTTCTTCTATTGTATGGATACGCCCTAATTGTGCTAACTTTTCGTTTTGAAAGCTCTGTGCACCTAAAGAGATACGTGTAATCCCGGCACTTTGATAATCACTGAATGCATGATGTTCTACAGTGCCGGGATTCGCTTCGAGCGTGATTTCAAGGTTGGGTTCAAAGTCTAAAAAAGCACTGGCTTTGTCTAGAATTTCACCGATGCTTTTAGGTGAAAAGAGACTTGGGGTGCCGCCGCCGAAAAAAATGCTTTTAATGGAACGTCCTTGAATGAGCGAAAGATCTTGTTTAAGATCACGCAACAAGGTTTCAATATACTGTTTTTCAGGAAGGTTGCCTTCCATTGTATAAGAATTAAAATCACAATAAGGACATTTCTTAACACACCAAGGGATATGGATATACAATGATAGCGGTATATAATTATGCATAAATTAATAAGAAAATATTATCCCGAGTCCAATAATAGGGCTTGCAACTAAAACATCGGCTAATTTTAAAATAATTAAGACAATAATAGACGAAAAACCGATTCCCATCGTACGGGGCATCCATCTTCTTGCGGTTATCATCAGGGGGTTGGTGATTTGGATCAACAGTGAAGTAAAGGGCGTGTAGTTTCTAGGATTTATCCAGCTTAATATCGCAACCAAGAGCACAGAAAAAAAGAAAAAATTAATTGTTTGGCTAATGATTTCTCCCAAAGACCAAATAACAACACCCAGAACATGTGGTAGCATTTTTTTAATGAGTAAAGTAATCCCTAGAAACACTACGATTTTTAATCCAAATAGCAATAAAAGCGCTGCAGTATCAATTTTTCGGATATGAGGCAGCTTGTTACGTAAGGGCGCTAAAACAGGATCTGTTATTTTTAAAATAAATTGCGAAAAAGGATTGTAGAAGTCAACCTGAAAATATTGAAATAGAAAGCGAAGCAGCACGGCTAAAAAATAAAGATCAAAGATGATTTTAATCAAAAAAATAAAAGCTTCTCGCAAAAAAACCATATATTACTCCTTGTCGAACATTTGGCTAATCTCAACAGAACGGTTTTTCGCTGTTGTTAATGCATCGTTAAATAAGGTACGAATACCACCGGATTCTAAATTCTGTAAAGCGCGATTCATTATATCATTAGGAGAGACTACTTTCATTAAGCTTTGAGCCATGTTTCCACACCCTATAAAGGCGATAACAGGTTTTTTTTGCATGGTTCCTCCAATTGTCAAATAGGCTCCTTATAGGCAGTTTATTCTAGTTTAATGGGGACGGTCTATACTATATAGATAGCTTAGCTCAGATATAAAATGACCTCTGGCCTATATAGGTCGATTTTTTCATTTAAATTTAGAGGGGTTAGTCCGTTTTGGAGAGTGGATAATGGATATTACGGGATTATTGACTTTTGCCATGAAGAACAATGCCTCTGACTTACATCTTTCGGCGGGTATGCCACCCCTGATCCGTGTCGATGGCGATATGCGTCGTGTTGACATGCCTCCATTAGCACATAAAGAAGTACACGCACTTATTTACGATGTTATGAACGATAAGCAAAGAAAAGTTTTTGAGGCGTTTTTTGAAACGGATTTCTCTTTTGAAATTTCCGGCATGGCGCGTTTTAGGGTGAATGCCTTTACACAAGATCGTGGAGCGGGTGCAGTGTTCCGGGTTGTTCCTGCAAAAGTGGTTACCTTAGAAGAATTGAATGCCCCGCTTATTTTTAAGGATATTGCCAGCAGTCCACGGGGAATTGTATTAGTAACAGGTCCAACGGGTTCTGGGAAAAGCACGACATTGGCCGCGATGGTAGATTATGTGAATACAACGCGCAGTGATCATATTATTACGATTGAGGATCCTATTGAATTTGTTCATCAAAGCAAGAAAAGTCTTATTAATCAACGAGAAGTACATCGCGATACGCTTGGATTTAAAGAAGCACTGCGTTCGGCGTTGCGTGAGGATCCTGACGTTATTTTGGTAGGGGAATTGCGTGATCTCGAAACCATTCGTTTGGCGTTAACAGCAGCAGAAACCGGACATTTAGTGTTTGCTACGCTACATACCTCGTCTGCCGCAAAAACTATCGATCGGGTGATTGATGTTTTTTCGGGTGATGAAAAAGAAATGGTACGTGGTATGTTGTCGGAATCGCTACGAGCAGTTATTTCGCAAACACTACTCAAAAAAGATATTGGAGGCAGAGTGGCTGCTCATGAAATTATGCTGTGCACACCGGCCATTCGTAATTTAATACGCGAGGCCAAAGTGGCTCAAATGTATTCTGCCATTCAAACGGGCAGAGCTGTTGGCATGCAAACCCTTGATCAATGTTTGAAAGCACTAGTAGAAAAAGGCGTTATTAATCGAAAAGAAGCTAAACTAAAAGCAGAAAACAAGGAATTATTCAGTTAAAATGAATTTAGAGGCATGGTTTAACCAGGTGGTAGAAAAAAAGCATCCAAACAGAAAATTAGTCACATTGTTAAAAGGTTAAGATGAGTTTTCTAATGAATCCTACAGATTTTTCAAGCACGTTTAAGACGAGCAAAACGCAAAAACTCCGAGTAAAAATAGGATGTTATGCATTGCTGGGCGCGACGATTCATACATGTATCTGTTTGTTGATTTGGATCGACGGTTTTTTGCATGCTTCTGGCATAGAATTTATCTCAATGTTTTCGGTCATTTGGGCAGGGTACCTTGCTTATTTTATATTACTTAAAACAGGTTTTAATCAATCGTTTAAAGATCCTGATCTAATAATGCCGATTATAGTTTGGGCGGTAACTTCTGTTATGTATACGGTCTCTTTAACTGTCGAAATTAGATCGCTTCTTTTAATGTTTAATTTATTGGTTTTAGTATTTGCTGCTTTTAATTTAAACAGACGTCAGTATATTCTTGTTACTTTATATGGCATTGTATTATACATTGGCATTATTGTTTACCTGAAAATTTTTCACCCCCTAAAAATTGATATCAAGGAAGAAGGAGCAGTATTCCTGGGTTATGTGTTGCTTACTTCCGCACTGTCTGCTATTTGTTATAAAATCAGTAAGTTAAGGAAACATTTACATCAAAAAAATCAAAAATTGGCAATAGCCATTAAGCGCATCGGTGCCATTTCAATGACAGACGAATTAACCAAGATTAAAAACAGGCGGTATATTTTGGATATTTTACGTCGTCAGGTGTTGATGGTAGCACGAGGACAATATTTTTTTTCTGTTTGTATGTTAGATATTGATCACTTTAAACAAATAAATGATGTTTATGGACATTTGGCTGGTGATTCAGCGTTAAAAATGCTTTGTCAGAAGGTGTTAACAGGGCTAAGAGAAATTGATTATTTTGCAAGAATTGGAGGAGAAGAATTTTTATTTGTATTGCCTTTGGTAGATAAAGAACAAGCAAAATATATGGCAGATCGCATTAGAGTTCAAATTGAAAATACCAATTTTGATGAGGTGGCTCCCGGTTTAAAAATGACAATATCATTAGGTGTTTCAGACTATCAAAGTCCCGAAAAAATTGAAACGACACTTGCTCGCATTGATTCAGCATTATATGCTGCAAAACGAACAGGGCGCAATCAAGTTATCGTTCAATAAATGAGGAACGTGCACAAAGTAATTTCTTCTTTTTTTCTATTATCCATGAGAGTGGATTAATTTGGAGGTGCGTTGTTGAAAAACAGTGATCACATTGGTTGCAGCCCCTCGACCTTTTGGTTGGATGACTTTAACTTGAAGAGTATGGCTGCCTCTTGCTAACCAGGGTAAAG
>DAORSV010000020.1:0-16755 GCA_035443705.1 Gammaproteobacteria bacterium | reverse complement strand
GCAAACTTGAAGTATTTCTTCTTTTTCTGCGACAGTTGGATTTGGGTTACAAGCCTGCAAATAGAAACAGGCAGTATACAACATTTTCTTTTGATTACAGTCATGAATTCCTTGTGCTTGATGCATTAAGGTTGATTTTAATTGTTGTAGTTGTTTTGGGTCTTTTTCTAAAATTTGTGTATATTTTTTGTTGAAATTTTCGACGAGACTTTTTATTATTTCTTTGAGTTCTGAACCCGTTTTACCTTCTTCAGAAATATAAAAAAGAAACATAGAGGTTGTTCTATTGTCGCTCGCTTTGGAGGAGCACGACATTGTATGTTGATCACACTCAGCTTGATTAACATAAAAATATAAACCGGCTTTAGCGCTGGTTGGTAAAAAACGTGTTTTTATTTCTGCGCTGCTCGTGGCAAGATACGCCAGCGAACACAGCAAGCCATTAAGGCTGCTTTTAGGTGCTAAAATAGTTATCAACGCACTAGTTGGTTTTAACGTACAGGCTACGAGTAACCCTGAAGTTCGTTTCGCTATGGTAGAGATAAATTCGTTATGTGATTTTTCATCGACATGGGGTTGTGCTTTTTTTTGTTTCAAGGTTGCGTTGATTATTAACGCATATTTTGAGTTGTAGGGTTGTCGTGATCGTAAAGCAGGCAAAGCACCCAAATGATCAAAATAATGATTAGGAAATTCTAAGTAAGAACCATACGCTAATAATTTTTCCACATAATATTGGGGTTTCTGATCCCAATTCATGAGAACCGCATATATTATAGGCACAATGCATTCACCGTAAATCGCACCAGCTTCATTTGGATTGGCGCCCTGACGTAATAGCATGTCGAACGCCAATTTATTTTGCAGATCGCAAGCGGTGACTAACGAAGAAACAGCCAAGCCACTGTTGTTTATTGTAAAAGTGTAATTGAGAGCTTCTATTGCAATACGATATAAAGCTGAATTTGTATACAAATAATCACAGACACCAATCCGCTCAACCAAATTATTCTTTTGGTTATGTAAAACATCCTCTACTAATTGATGTATAAAAGATACGCTCAAGTGGCTTTCAATATGTGGGTGGAGTTCAGAAACTTCAGAAAGTTTTCCCGCTTTTGCACATGTTTCAAAACTTTGTAATAAAGTTGGAATTTTGTCCAGCTTTTTCTCAAGTGCGCTAATAACGCTGGGTTCTTTTTGAGGGTTATCGGGCAGACAATAAAGAGCCAACAAATTGCAGCGGAGGTTATCTACAATTTTAAGACGTTCAATTAATTGTTTTGCATCAATCATTTCTTCTTTTTTTGGAAAACCATCGAGTTGTTCTTTATCTTTTTGAATCATCCCCAGTAACTCGGCGCGTTGTGCACTTATTGCCAATTTAAATTTATTTTTAGCACTCTGTCGTTTTTGTTCTGATATTGTCAAAAGGGCTTCTTGTGAATCAGGTCCTGCGCTTGGTTCTGTTTGGTGATCTACTGAGATGGTTGTTTCTATGATTTCGGAAGATTCAAAAGTTTTGGGCGTAAAGTCTCCCTTGTTAATGCGCGCGCACATTCGTTTTATATGCATGTCCCGAGTATCTGCATAACGGCTATCGGTTAGATTATTTAACGCTTTAATGTTTTCGATAAATTTTTTACCTGATGTTAAATACTCGGCGCGTGCTTTCTTTTTATATAAATTCGCGGACAATTGGCTCAGTTGGGAATCAAGGTCTTGCGTTTCTTTATGCAGAGACAAAAACGTATCTAGTTTTTGTACGTTTAATTTTTTGATTAAATTTAAGGCAGTGTTGGCGTTTTTTATCGCTAAAGGTTTTAATATGTTCACGACATCATCTGAAAAATAACTAACAGCTTCAATCGAGTTGCCATCAGCTCCTTCAGTTGTTCCGATAATTTTTATTTGGCAATGTTCTATTTTGCATTCTTTATTAATATACAAGTGTAGCACAATACGCTTGCTGTCAGGCGTCTCATAAGTTTCGGTGTAATGACAATAAGGGTATGGGTGTTGCCCATTGGCAGAAGAACCAGGGGCAAAAAATTCATCTACACGCAAGTGGCGTTCTATAAAACGGGATTGCTTTAATATAGAACAATCAGACGTGCCTAAATGTGCCTGTGGATCTAATGTAGGCAATTCTATAATGTGAGCATTATTGTCTGATCGTGTAACGGTAAAGGCATCTAAAGCACTCTTTATTTTTTCTGAAAGCAGTGTTGTAACGAAGAAATGTAAGCCGCTGCTTCTCGTTGCGTCTAGCACTTCTTTGGCCTCTAGTGTCGATTGTACTCTCCGTGCGGTTTGGATGCCGGGCAAACTCATGAATGCTCTCCTGGATGTGTATTTCTTAGCAAAAAATTTACATAATCTCCGGGGATTACGCTAACATATTGAATTGAATATTTATAGCTGTTTTTTGTACAGTGTGTCGTTCTTGTGAAAAATTGAGATAAATAATTTTAATGTTTTGACAGAATGGCTGAGAGATCTCGTGGCACGAGAAATCAATCTATTGCTTTTTTATTCTTTTTGCATCCAGTGTTACATCTTACGTCAGCGGTTGTTGCATGTTAAATATACCAGTGTTCAGCAATATTTTCGGCTTTTATGGGGGCAACTTCTACAATGCGTGCTTCATCGACATGTGTATTAATTTCGATACGGACGGTATCTGCAAATTGTCCACCACCAAATCGAGCCACAATTTGAGCGGCCAGCAGCAAGTCTTCCGCACTATTTTTGCCATCGTATAGTGCAATCGGGCCCATATGGCTCAACGATCTTAAGTGCGTAAACTGGTGGCAATAGCCTTCTAGATAGTTGTTTTCACCTTCTTCGCGTCCAATAATCAGCTTAAAGCGATCGTTAGGTCTTAGATGACGCCCAATTTTTAATAATACAATATCATCTAATTCATATTCTTTTGTGCCGCGATGTGTCCAGAGGTCTTGCAATTTTGATGCATAATGTTCATTAGTTAAAAAACAACACCCACCCGCGGGTTGCGCATATTCGTTAATGCCATAGCTTTCTGCCAAAGCCATTTGGGGCTTTCGATTACGACCCGAAAACTTAAATAATTTGTTACGATCTACCCAACCTTCGCGTTCGGGCAATGTTGGAGCAAGGTTAAGTGCGCACAGAGGTCTTAATAATCTATCTTCCGCGCCAGATTCTGCAGCAACAATCGGTAAGGCTTGTTTTCGTTGAGATTTGGGTCGTTGGCCGATCACTTCACCTGTAATAATAAAATCAAACTGATTTGCATCCATCCATTGTTTTGCCTGTCCGACCATAAAAACTTTGCAGTCGAGACAGGGGTTTAAGTGAGCGCCATAGCCGTATTTCGGATTAATGACAATATCTTTATATTCTTCAACGATGTCGATAATATGTAGTTTAATGCCTAATTCCTCTGCAACCCACAAGGCGTTATTTCGCTTTTGTTTTTTTTGATCTTTTTGACGAATGGCATGCGTGTGTCCTTCTACGCAAAATCCGGTAAAAAAATTAATGCCTTCTACGTGGACACCCTGCTCCAAGATGGCCTTTGTAGCCAACATGGAATCCAGTCCCCCAGAAATCAGTGCAATTGCTTTTCGTTGTTTCATGGGGCATAGTTTACCTGGTTAATTAATATTCTTCAATGAATTATCAGATAATGATTTTAATGTTTTGGCAAAATAGTTGAGGGATCGCGCGGTACGAGAAATCCATCTGTCGCTTTTTTGAGGATTTTTTGTGCATGTTCGCTTTTTGTTTTATGCCAGAGATCTTCTGCTTCTAGCAAATTAATAAGATATGCATGTGTATCTAAATTGCGCATTGAGTGTAATATGTCCATTAATCCTATAAAATGATCCGATAGACTACCAAAAAGCGGTGACAAAATATTTTGGCGTGAAACGGAGAGTGCAAAATATGAGCGCCTGCCAAGATCGACATAATAACTAATTTCTACATGTTGTCGTTTTGCTCGACCCGGGAAAAGACCTGAATACAGCAAACATTTATCACCAATGTTTCGAATGATGTTTTGATTTTCAGTTTTTAATTGTTTAATGTTTTGTAGGAAATCTAATGCGAAAAGAGTATTGGCTATTTCCGGGTGATTTATAAAACGCATCAAGAGAAAAATCAAATAGCTTTCGAGTTCTTCGCTTAAAGAAACAGACGAGGCCTGACGTGCTTCTTTTACCAAGCTGTGCCACTGCGCCATTGAAGTGGGTTCTAGAACCAAGCTTTCCATGAAGAGCTCCTCTATTCTACCGTGCGGATACACGAAAAAAGTTAGATCTTCTCAATCAATGAGACCTTTTTCTTTCAGAATAGTTCAATTGTCCAATAATTGATTCATTTAACGAAATACTGTACAATGCTAACTCAGACTTTTAGGGTCTAATCCGTTCGGTCGTTTCATTAAAAAGAGAGTAGTTTTGTATGCTTGAGAAGTTAAGAAATATCGCCATTATTGCGCACGTTGATCATGGTAAAACAACATTGGTTGATAAATTATTGCGACAGACAGGTACGCTTGGAGAAGAGCGCTCTGGGGGTGTCGAACGCATTATGGATTCTAATGATTTGGAACGCGAACGGGGGATTACTATACTGGCTAAAAACACAGCCATCAATTGGCGTGACTATCGCATTAATATTGTGGATACACCAGGACACGCAGATTTCGGGGGAGAGGTCGAACGGATCTTATCGATGGTAGATTGCGTGCTTCTATTGGTCGATGCTGTAGATGGCCCCATGCCACAAACGCGATTTGTAACTCAAAAAGCATTCAAGCAGGGCTTGAACCCAATTGTTGTGATTAACAAGATAGATAGACCGGGTGCACGACCGGATTGGGTGGTTGATCAGATCTTTGATCTCTTTGATAAATTGGGCGCAACAGAAAAACAGTTAGATTTTCCTGTGGTTTATGCTTCTGCATTACAAGGCTATGCGACTTTAGATTTGAATACGCCTAGTATTGATATGACACCGCTATTAGAAACCATTGTTAAATACGTATCTCCACCGCCAGCAACATCCGAAGGTCCGTTCCAAATGCAAATTAGTGCTTTGGCCTATTCAAATTATGTGGGTGTGATTGGGACTGGTCGTATCAGTCGGGGACAGATCCGAACAAATACCCAAGTATCTATTGTTGATCGTTTTGGAAAGGTTCGCACTGGTCGTGTCATGCAAATTTTGGCTTTTAAAGGTTTAGAGCGCATAGAAGTAACAGAAGCGTTTGCCGGTGATATTGTTGCGATTTCGGGCATTACGGATCTCACTATTTCAGATACCGTGTGTGCCAAAGATGTGCCTGAGATGTTACCGCCTTTAAACGTTGACGAACCGACCATCAGTATGACTTTTCAAATTAATGACTCTCCTTTTGTGGGTCGCGATGGAAAATTTGTAACGAGTCGACAATTGCGCGAGCGCCTTGCTCAAGAAGTGATCCACAATATTGCCTTGCGCGTTGAAGAAACCAGCGATGCGGATAAATTTAAAGTATCGGGTCGCGGTGAATTACATTTGGGTATTTTAATTGAAACGATGCGCCGTGAAGGATATGAATTGGCGGTATCTAGACCCGAAGTGATTTTGCATGATGTAGACGGTGTGACACACGAACCCTTTGAACAATTAGTCGTGGATCTTGAAGAAACGCATCAAGGCACCATTATGCAACAATTGGGAGAACGAAGAGGATTATTAAATGACATGATTTCTGATGGTAGAGGTCGTGTTCGTTTAGATTATACAATCCCGGCGCGTGGGCTGATTGGCTTTTATACCGAATTTCAAACCTTAACCTCGGGTTCGGGTATTTTAACGCATGTTTTCGATCACTATGGTCCTGCAGATAAATCGGCGGTCGCGAAACGTAATGTAGGGGTGTTAATTTCTAATGCAGCAGGAAAAGCGACTGCTTACTCGCTGTGGAATTTGCAACCGCGAGGTCGCCTTTTTATTGGCGCTCAGACCGAAGTGTACGAAGGAATGATCGTCGGAATACACACGCGAGATAATGATTTAGTCGTTAACGTCACGACCGAGAAAAAGCTCACGAATATGCGAGCTTCGGGTACAGATGAAAAAGCAGTTTTAGTAACCCCGATTCGGTTAACCTTAGAATATGCATTAGAATTTATCGAAGATGACGAACTTGTTGAGATCACACCTAAACATATTCGTCTACGTAAGAAGTTCTTAAAAGAGCCAGATCGAAAAAGGGCAAGTAAAGGGTCTGCTTAAAAAAGGTGCCCAGGTGAGGAACCTGGGCTAAAACCGAATAATGTCGGTTGGAGATTGACAAGTCCATATTGCCTCAGTTGCTATATCCTGCCTAGAGGCAATCGCCCTTTGTTTTTGTAGGATATTGTCCATACGTGCAGGGCGGATAGGGTGGGAGACCTCTACATGAGACATTTATCTAGGTAGACACTGTAGGAGTAGATGGCTGTGTTCGCCCTTTTAAAAATTTCGCTAACAAGAGCCCAGCCTCAAACAGCCACCACATGGGCAAGGCAAGCAAAATTTGAGAGATAACATCTGGGGGTGTTAAGATCATGCCTACAATAAATGCAGCAATGATTATATAGGGTCGACAATATTCCATTTGCGAAATGCTGACTAAACCCGATTGTAATAAAACCAATGTAATAACAGGCGCTTGAAAAGCAATGCCTCCTGCGAAAAGCACGCTTAAAACGAAATCCAGATAAGATTGTATGTCTGTCATTACTAAAACGCCCACAGGCGCGCACTTTGCAAAAAATCCCAATGCCATGGGGCAAATAATACAATAAGCGAACCCGACACCTGCATAAAATAAGAGTGTACTGGTGATTAAAAAAGGTAAGATCCTTTTTTTTTCTTTAAGATATAACCCTGGCGCAATAAAAGACCAGATTTCATATAGAAGATAAGGAATGCTGATAAAAAAAGAAAGAAGCAGCGCAAGTTTCATCGGCACCATAAAGGGCGTGGTAACCGCTGTTGCGATAATGCTGCCACCCGCGGGTAGTTGACTCAATAAGGGTTTAGCAATCCAGGCGTAGAGATGTTCATCAATGCAGAACAATGCTGCAAACAAACACAAAACAATCAAACCGCTTCGAATAATGCGTGTTCGACATTCTATTAAATGCGGAATGTATGAATCCATAACTTAAACCGAGCCGTTAAACGTCCAAGCAGAAATGCGATTTCGGGTAATCGTTCGGGTTTGATCACAACTAATGCGACGATTAAAATAACTAAGAGTGATCCCATATTCATAGAGGATTTTTGTCGGAATCACTTTGCTTTTTATCATGAGGATCTTGTAATCCTTTTCGAAAACTCCGTACGGCTTGTCCGAGATCTTCGCCCATCGTTCGTAATTTTTTAGTTCCAAAAAGCACTAAAACGATTAAAAAGATTAAGAGCAAAGAGCCCATACTGATGCCACCAAATCCCATACTGTTCTCCTGTGCGAAAAATTACATCCCGGGAAGATGATCCCCGCCCAATAAATGAAAATGAAGATGGTCGATCACTTGTCCACCCTCTTTACCCGTGTTAATAATAGTTCGAAATCCTTTTAATCCTTCTCTTGTTGCAAGCGAGGGCATAACCAGCAGCATATGCGCAATTAAGTTAGCCTCTTTTTCAGAAATCTCAGCTAAACTTTTAATATGTGTTTTTGGTACAACTAATAAATGAATACGTGCTTTGGGATGAATATCTTTAAAGACGACAATGTGTTCATCTTCAAAAATAAAATCGGTGGGCATTTTTTTTTGAATAATTTTACAAAAAATACAATCTGTCATATTACTCATAACTCCTTTTAAGGACGCGTATTAAATTTGGAATTTCAGTCAGTTTTTCTAACCACGCGGGACCCTGTTTTTTAAATTTGTGAATAAGGGACGCAACACCCATTTGCTTTTTCATCCATTTTTCTAAAAAAGGCTTGGCAGTTGTAAAGAAATCGATATTGGGATCTAAGTGCCGACTTAATCCTTCGATGTTCATCAGTGTTTTTTGTAGTAAAATCAGTTGTGGTTGAATGTTAATTTGGAAACGAGATGCAGTTTGAAAGAGTCTAAACAAGAGTTGTGCCAAAGAAATTTCTTTTAATGGACGTTCGAGCAAGGGTTCACAAACGGTACGAATAGCCGATTCAAATGCATCGATGCGTATCGTTTTAGGTACCCAGCCAGATTCTAAATGCAGTATGGCAACTTCACGATAATCGCGATTTAAAAAGGCTAAAATGTTTTCTGCCAGATAGGTTTGATCTGTTGGACTTAAACTGCCCATAATACCAAAGTCGACCGCAATATATTTTGGGTTTTTAGTGTTTTCTTTGCAAATAAAAATATTGCCTGGGTGCCAATCTGCATGAAAAAAAGAATCTCTAAATACTTGGGTGAAAAAGATTTCAATTGCATTTTCGGCTAATTGTTTTAAATTAAAGCCCTGAGCTTCTAAAACAGCGCTATCTAAGACAGAAATGCCATAAACCTGTTCCATAACCAAAATATTGGGAGTGGTGAATTGCCAGTGGATTTCTGGAACGTGTAATAAAGGAGAATGTAAAAAGTTGCGTTTTAGTTGCGAAGCATTAGCGGCTTCTCGCATTAAATCCAGCTCATCCGTTAAAGTTCTTTCAAATTCTGTGATAATCTCATAGGGTTTAAAGCTCCTACTTTTTTTCCAGAAGCGCGCTGTCATTTTTGCAAGGGTTTTCAGCAGTTCAATGTCTCGCTTAATCATTTGATGCACATTGGGGCGTAATACCTTAACAACGACAGTTTTTCCATTCAACAGTATGGCTGAATGGACTTGTGCAATCGAAGCGGATGCCAGTGGTGTGAGATCAAAATGTTTGAAGATTTGATGAATCGGAGAACCCAGTGAAGTCTCTATCATCTGTTGCGCAATCTTGCCTGAAAATGGGAGCACATGATCTTGTAGCAATACCAGTTCTTTGGTAATTTCTTCTGGTAGCATATCAAATCGCATCGATAACAATTGACCCAATTTAACAAAAATAGGTCCCAATTCTTCTAAAGTTTCTTTTATTCTTTTGCCACGAGCGACGCCTTTCTGTGAATGTGGCGTTTTCCATTGCTGAGGCAAAAGAAGGCCATGCTTTAATAAAACGTAACTAATCTGTATTACCCTAAATATATGAGAAAATGCTTTCATGTGGCTTCCTGGCATAATCGTACGACTCGGGCATTTAATCGATCGACATCGGCACGTAATACATCAACATTATCCATAAAACGATTGACTTCGATGCGTGTTGGCAACATCAAGGATTCTTCTTGTAGATATTCAGAAATGTTTTCCGCGGTATTTTTTAATAACTGCACATTTCTTGTTTTAGTGTGTTGTGCAAATTTCTCAAGTTGGTGTGCCATAATATCGCCTGTCCAGCAGGATGTCGCCTCGACCCAATCAATATCTAGAGATAAAAACAATTGTTGTATCGCTTCGACCGTGTTGAAATCTCCTTCAAAAGAGAGGCCTAATTGTGCTGATTGATGCGAATTTTTTGTGAGCGCAAGATTGAAAAAAGCTTTAATAGGCCCGCTAATTCGCGCATCACACTTTTCTGGGATTTCTGGTTTTGTTAAAGTGAATTGTATGCCAGTTTCTGTAAAGCACATAAAAAAAATTTTTTCAAAGTCTTTCAGGAAAATTTCCAAACATTTACCATACAATTTTTTGAGTTGTCCTATTGCGTTGGGATCTAAAGCAAGTGCGCGATTCACAATCGTATCTATTTGCATAGGGCTAAAATTTATATCCTGTATGTAAGGCAACGATACCCGCGTGAAGATTTTGATATTCCGTTCGTTCGAATCCAGCTTCACACATCATTGATTTGAGCGTTTCTTGATTAGGGTGTACACGAATTGACTCGGCAAGATACTGGTAACTGTTTCTGTCATTACAAATCCATTCCCCCAGCTTTGGCAGTATCGAGAATGAATAAGCATTATACAATGTGCCTAGCATTTTATCGTTAACAGTTGAAAATTCCAAAATCATGACTTGTCCACCCGGTTTTAGCACGCGCGACATTTCAGCTAAGGCTTTGTTGGGATGTGTTACATTTCGTAATCCAAAGGCACAGATAATGCGATCAAAACTATTATTTGCAAAGGGGATAGATTCTGCGTTGGCTTGCGTTAATGCGATAGGCTGTATGAATCCGGCATTGATTAAGCGTTCTCGACCCTTGGTTAACATGGCCTCATTAATATCAGCTAACACAATGAGGCCTTCTTTGCCGAGCAGCTTTGCCACTTGTCGTGTCAGATCACCTGTGCCGCCGGCTAAATCTAGCACAGTGTGATGCGGTCGAATGTTAGATCGCGCTATTGCTAAGCGTTTCCAAAATCGATGCAATCCAAAAGACATAAGATCATTCATCAGATCATAACGATTGGCGACCGAACGAAAGACAGAACCTACCCGTTCTGTTTTTTGATCTGTCGCGATGGATTGATAGCCAAAGTGCGTGGTTTCTTCGGCCATTTATTGCGCAGCGCGTTTCATGGACTCGAAAAAGATTTCATTAGTTTTGGTGTCTCGCAAGCGTTCCAACAAGAATTCCATAGCGGCCAAATCATCCATAGGATGTAATAATTTCCGTAAAATCCACATTTTTTGGAGATCTTCGGGTTTGGCAAGAAGCTCTTCTCTGCGGGTGCCAGAGCGTGCGATATTAATTGCGGGATAAACGCGCTTTTCAGAAATACGTCTATCCAGATGTAATTCTAGATTTCCTGTTCCTTTAAATTCTTCGTAGATTACTTCGTCCATTTTAGAACCCGTATCGATCAAGGCGGTTGCAATAATGGTTAAGCTGCCACCTTCTTCAATATTACGCGCAGCACCAAAAAAGCGTTTGGGTAAATGAAGGGCGTTGGCATCGACACCACCGGTCAGAACTTTACCAGAGGGGGGGATAACCGTATTGTGTGCACGTGCTAATCGTGTAATGGAATCGAGCAGAATCACGACATCTCGCTTATGTTCTACAAGGCGTTTTGCACGTTCAATAACCATACTTGCCACTTGTACATGACGACTTGCGGGTTCGTCAAAAGTACTGGCAATCACTTCGCCTCGAACAGATCGCGACATTTCTGTAACTTCTTCTGGACGTTCATCAATCAATAGTACAATTAAATGGCATTCCGGATGATTGACGGCAATAGAGTGTGCAATATTTTGCAGCATAACTGTTTTACCGGCTTTAGGCGGAGATACAATAAGACCTCGTTGTCCTTTTCCAATGGGAGAGACGAGATCTATCACACGGCTGGTAATATCTCTGGTGCTGCCATCTCCTGTTTGCATAATAAGCGGCTTGTTGGCGTGCAAAGGGGTTAAGTTTTCGAAGGCTATTTTATGACGTGTAATTTCGGGTGGCTCAAAATTGATGGTATCAACTTTTAGCAATGCAAAAAAGCGTTCTTGATCTTTAGGTGGGCGAATTTTACCAAAAATTTCGTCACCGGTTCTTAAACTAAACCTCCGCACTTGGCTGGGTGATACATAAATATCGTCAGGTCCTGCCAGATAAGAGCTGTCTGCGGAGCGCAAGAATCCGTAACCGTCTGGTAATAATTCGAGTACACCGTTGCCATAAATATCTTCGCCCTTTTTAGCGTGTGCTTTCAGGATTGCGAAAATAACCTCTTGCTTTCGAGCTCGAGCAACATCCTCGATGCCGAAAGTTTGGGCAATTTCCATGAGTTCTGTAGGTGATTTGTGTCTTAATTCAGTTAAATTCATAAAAAAATGTTTTCTTTAGTTGAGTTGAAGGGTTGGGTTGTATGGTGATCCATTTGTAATTAGGCGAAGCACGTTACTGCTGCTTAAGGCTTTTAGATTAACACTAAAATTGTAAATTGAATAGTAGATCATTTTTTTTTTAATTTAGCCTAAATGACTGTCTAAAAATTCAGATAATTGAGATTTTGTTAAATGTCCTACCTTAGTAGCAGCGACTTTGCCATTTTTAAATACCAATAAGGTTGGGATCCCTCGGATACCAAACTTTGCAGCTGTGGTGTTATTTTCATCTACATTTAATTTTACTATTTTAATTTTTCCAGCGTATGTCACGGCGGCTTCCTCTAGAAGCGGAGCAATCATTTTACAAGGGTTACACCATTCTGCCCAGAAATCGACCACTACAGGAGTTGTAGATTGTAATACATCGGTATCAAAAGAGCTGTCTGTCACGGGTTGTAGATGTGTGCTCATAAGATGGTTTTTGCTCCTGCGCTTTGTTTAAAGGGTTGTGTTTAACACGGATTGTTTGTAATTAACGCCTTTAGTGTAACTCAAAAATTTGATTTTATGAACAGCGATGCAATGAAAAATTTCAGAAAGTGTAATTCAACCGACATAACTTATGGTTCCCTCTCCCTCAATACCGCCAATAATGCGGTGTTAACAATACCAGTAAGGTAAATAATTCCAAACGGCCAGCAAGCATCGCAATGCTAAGAACCATTTTAATGGGATCACTGAAAGATTTAAAATTATCGGCGGAGCAATTTAATCCAATGCCGGCATTTGAAATACTGGCAGCGAGCGTGGCAAAAGCAGTGAGCGGATCAAGTCCCATGCCAATTAATATCAGTAATAAGAGGAGAAAAGTAGCAACAAAAATACAAAAAAATCCAACAATAGCATCTAAGGTTTGATCTTGTAAGGGTTTGTATCCAAGCTTAATAATATAATGTCCGTTGGGATGGATCAGTCTTTGTATTTCGCGTTCACCTTGTTTTTTTAAGATTAAGAGTCGAATCATTTTTATGCCGCCAGATGTTGAGCCTGCGCATCCGCCAAATAAACCCAGAAAAACTAAAAGTATAGGCACAAATGTAGGCCAATGATTAAAGTCTGCGCTAAAAAAACCGGTTGTTGTAAAAAAACTGGTGACTTGAAAAAAAGTTTTAGTTAACGTGCTCTCCGTGTGTTCAAAGACATGAAAATAAAACAACGTGGATCCTATTAGTAATACCATCCAAAACCAAAGTTTTATATACGTTTTAAATTCAAGATCTTGCCAATAGTGTAACAAATTTCCTCGGCGGAACGCTACAAAATGCAAAGAAAAATTAACAGCACCCAGCAACATAAAAACCACACAAATGTATTCTAAAAGTGGGTTTTGAAATTTGCTAAAATTTTCATCATGTGTACCAAACCCGCCGGTAGAGATTGTGCTAAAGCTATATCCAATCGCATCAAAAACATCCATGCCGCCTGCCCAATAACTCAGTGTGCATAGAATTGTTAGGCCCACATAAATAAACCACAACATTTTAGCCGTTTGTGCAATACGTGGAGTCAGTTTTTCCTCTTTAAAAGGGCCGGCCATTTCTGCACGAAACAGCTGCATTCCCCCAACACCGAGCATCGGTAAAATAGCAATGCTGAGCACGATAATCCCACCGCCACCAATAAATTGCAATTGCTGACGATAATATAAAATGGAACGCGGTAGCGTATCGAGCTCCGAAAGAATGGTGGCTCCCGTAGTTGTTAGGCCAGAGATAGTTTCAAATATTGCATCGATGTAATGCATATGCGGGTTTTCAAAGAAGACAAAGGGCAAAGCACCCGTTAAAGCCAATCCTAACCAGAGCAGTACGACAATCAGAAAAGCTTCTCTGGATTGAATTTCGTGTTTATAATGTCGAAATGGAAACCACAATAAAAACCCCAATGCTAATGTTGTTACGGTGGCAGCATAAAAGTGTAATAGGGTCTGTTCATGGTACCAGAGCGCAACAAAGACGGGCGGCAGCATTGTTGCACTAAAAGGCATTAATAAGTAGCCTAAAATTCTAGAGATATTCATCAAAGCTTTAAAGTTCATAAAAAACCATTAAATAATACGCGTGTTGTTTTCTTGGAATAGCCGTTCGACTTTTCGAATTTTGCGTTTATCGAATAACAATACGATCACCCTATCGCCGGTTTCAATCATGGCGTTATGGTGTCCCATAATAACGCGATTTTTGCGAACGATGGCTAAAATACTGGCTTCTTCAGGTAATGGGACATCTTTTATATAACGTCCGACTACTTTGGAGGTTTCTTTGTTTCCATCCACAATCATTTCAATGGCTTCGGTTGTGCCGCGTCTGAGTGAATGTACATTGACGATATGACCCCGTCGAATATGCGTTAGTAAGGTGCCCACCATGACTTGTTGTGGGGAAATCACGACATCAATATCTCCTCCTTCTACTAAATCTAAATAAGAAGGCTGTGTAATGAGCGCCATGGCTTTACGTGCGCCCAAACGTTTTGCGAGCAATGCGGACATAATATTGGTTTCATCGTTGTTGGTAACAGCGCAAAAAACATCTGTATTTTCGATGTTTTCACTGAGTAATAATTCTTTATCTGCTGCATCACCTTCTAGTACAATGCCAGTTGTTAAATGTGTGACCAGTGGTTCAATGCGTAAGGGGTTATGCTCTATCACTTTTACTTCAAATTCTTTTTCTAAGGCTGTGGCAAGACGTGTGCCAATATTTCCACCACCCGCAATAATGATACGTTGGTTGGCGGGCTTAAGCGGTATTAGTGTGCTCATTACAGAACGTATGTTTTGTCGTTCTGCTAAAAAAAAGACTTCATCGTTGGGTTCGATGATGGTGCTGCCCGTTGGTGTAATGGGGGCACCTTGCCTAAAAATAGCGGCGATTTCGGTATCAATATTCCCTAAGCAGGTGGGTAATTCTTTTAAAGGATGTAAAACCATGGGTCCGCTGCCTGTTTTTGTTTTTATTGCGACCAATTGTAATTTTTGATTTGCAAAATCCAAAACCTGTAATGCGTCTGGATATTCAATTAAACGACGAATATAATTTGAAATGACTTGTTCTGGGCTAATGAGTACATCAATCGGAAAAGCAGGTGCTCCAAAAAGTTCTTCGTGTGCAAGATAATGCAAAGATCGAATGCGGGCAATTTTTGTTGGAATTTGAAAAAGTGTCGCAGCCACTTGGCATGCAACTAAATTGGTTTCATCATTGTTGGTAACCGCAATAAGCATATCTGCGTCTTCAGCACCCCCGCGTTTTAGTGTGCTCGGATAAGCAGCATTTCCTGCAATCGTTAAAATATCCATGCGTTTTTGTAACGATCGTAGGCGTTCACCATTGATGTCGATAATGGTAATATCATTATGTTCGGTAGCAAGGTGCTCTGCCAAGGTAGTGCCTACTTGTCCTGCACCCAAGATAATAATCTTCATCTGATTTTTTTCCCAATGCGTGCGTAGTAAAAGCCATCCATATCGTTTTGTCCAGGTAATATTTGGTGGCCAACGGTTTTTGACAGCCCACATGCCATCGAAATTGGAAGTAAATAAGCATTTTGTGTCGCGTGCAAAAATGTTTGTACACATGCATCATTTTCTTTTGTGAAGATAGAACATGTTGCATACACCAGTATGCCGCCGGGTTTTAAAAGCGGCCATAGCGCGTTTAGGAGTTGTGTTTGTTGTTGAAAAAGCGTAATTAAATCGTCAGGTTTTTTTAAATATTTAATGTCTGGATGTCTTCGGATAACACCGGCAGCAGAACAGGGAGCATCACATAAAATGCGATCAAACAATTTACCGTCCCACCATGTGGTTGGATTGCTCGCATTTGCGGTTATAATCGTTGCGTGTAATTGTAGACGCGCTAAGTTTTCAGAAATCAATGATGTGCGCAGAGGTGATATATCAATTGCAATTAATTCAGAAAGATTTGGCTCCATTTCAAGCATGTGGGTTGTTTTGCCACCTGGCGCTGCACAAGCATCTAATACGCGAAGATTAGGCGCAAGCTCTAACAATCCTGCAGACAGCTGCGCTGCGCCATCTTGAACCGAGAACCAGCCGGAATCAAAGCCTGGTAACCTTTTAATATCCATGGGTGTTTTTAATACAATACCGGAATGCGTATAGGGAATGGGTGCAGCAGGAAAGCCTGCTTTCTCGAGTTCGCTGAGGTAGTTTTCACGAGAATTTTTTTGCAGATTAACACGCAAACTAAGCGGCGGAAGTGTATTGTTAGCCATTAAAATATTTTTCCACTGATCTGGCCAATCAATCTTAAGTGCATCGATTAGCCACTGTGGATGTGCATAATAAGCGGTTTCGTTGGACTGTAATATTTGTTTTAGAACTTCTGATTTGCGTTGATATGATCGGAGTATCGCGTTTATTAAACCTTTTGCCCATGGTTTGTTTAACACGCTTGCCGCTTCGACAGTTTCGGCCAATGCGGCATGTTCGGATACGCATGTGTCAGTTAATTGATAAAGTCCAACTGTAATCAAATACAGTACGTCGCTGTCTTTTTGTTTGATACGCTTTTCTAATAATTGATTTGCAATAAATTCGAGACGTGGGTACCAGCGAATAACGCCAAAAACCAAGACTTGCAAAAAAGCAGCATCTTGGGTTGTTTTGCATTTTTTTTTAAACAATGGCAAACAGTGACTTAAAGAATGCCCATTGCTTAAAACCGCGTGAATTGCTTGGGTGGCCAGGGCACGCGTATTCATATAGAATGTTTTTTCGCAAGACGGTTTATATGGGACATCTATGTTATATACCTTAACTACATTTTCGTGGGCAGAGCCATTTTCCACTGTAGAGCAGGAAAATGCAATAACCGCGCTTGAGAATGGAAAAATACCTTA
>DAORSV010000019.1:0-24099 GCA_035443705.1 Gammaproteobacteria bacterium | reverse complement strand
CAGATTTTAAAGGCTATCAAGCCGATTTCTTAAAGCTTTTTGGATTTGGATTTTCCTCTGTTAATTATGAGGCGGATGTTAATCCAGAGGTTTTTTAAATAATACCAAACCTATATTTGACTTGCCCTAAAATGCAATTCTTGAATTTTGGGGAAATTACTCTTTAGATTGTAATTGACCCAAAAATGCGTTTTCGGTGTTTTTTGGTAAACCTCGACAGACCTACCGCACTTTTATATAGTAAAAAATTTAAGCCAAACACCCTGTTTTGAAAATTCTTGCACTATACTTAGTCGTAAAGGTAACAAATTAGGAGCATTTTCAATGAGCACTCCAATGACAGAGAAACAACTTAAAGAGAAAACACAAGCACGTTTAGAGGCGCTTAGAGCGAATGCGCAGCAGTGTTTGGATAACCTAGATGCGTTAATAAAACGACAGAGCTTAAAGGTAACGATGGATCTGAACTTATCTGAGCAGGATCGGTGGTATAAATACGAGCTTAACGACTTTTATGAACAGATAAAAAAGCATGTGGAGAATATCAAAGAAATTTCAAAAAGCATGCAGGTTCCTCCTACCGCACAAGAAATTGAAAAGTTGGAAAAGGCTATTGATCGAGCTTTGAGTGATTACGAGGCTAATGATAAGCATTTAAAGAAGTTACAGGCTGATTATCCGACGTATGGGGCGAGTAATAAACAAGTTGCACAAGAAATGTTATTTAAGGCTAAACAAGGATGTATAAAGGTTGGTAGGATGTTATCCGATTTAGCAAAATCTGCTGCTGGCTTTTGCAAAAGCGCTAAAAAATTAGCGGAAGAAACTCAGCGAATAAGTGAGATACATGCAGCAGAAATAAGCCCGGAAGCACAGAGAAGGAGGGACGCAGCGAAGGCAGTAAAGAGAGCTGCATCAGGAGCTGCAACAGTGGCAGATGCGGCTGATAGCTTAGTACCTCAACCTGCAAAAATAGGGCTTAAGAAAGCCGCTAAGTTTCTAAACAACGCAATTCCGAAGAGGCTAAAACAGGGGCTCAGAGCCGCCGCCGCAAGCGCGAGTGAAGGAGTTGAGGACGTTTCTGAGGCACTTGCTAAAGCAGCTGAAGATCCCATCATCACTACTTTAAAAGCGGTTGGTGCAAACCTTGAGGCTAAAATTGATGCACATAATGAAATCATTGCGCAAGCTTTAGCTCGCACACAGGAGGTCGCCGCGCAGACTGCCCCAGAACTGAATCAGGGCCAAGAGGCGCATGAAAAACGACGACGACAAAATGCCTCAAAGGAAACAAAATCGGATCCAACACCAGCACGACAAAGAAAACGTTAAAGAGCAGATTGCGATTTTGCAGAAAGACTGGGGTAGCGTATTACCAAAAATCAAAGCAGGCTTAAATCAAGTACATTCAGATCCACAGGAGGCGTTGCGCAAATCAGAAATTGTGTTACTATCTCAAAATGAAGGGAGTTTTACTCATTAATTTAGGCACGCCGGATGATTGCGACCCTAAATCCGTTCGGCGTTATTTAAAGCAATTTTTAAACGATCCGATGGTTGTTGATTTACCCGGCATAGTCCGTTGGTTCTTGGTCAATTGTCTCGTTATTCCACGTCGTTATAAAAACTCCGCCGAGGCTTATCAAAAAATTTGGCTGAAGGGCAATTTGCCTTTAGAAGCAGGCTCTCCGCTCTTAGTTTATTCAAAAGCCATGAAAGAAGCATTGGCCATCGAGCTTGGTGCTGGATACCAAGTGGAACTCGGGATGCGTTACGGAAACCCCAATATTCGAACAGCGGTCCAGAAACTCAAGGGCTGTGATACGCTCAGCGTGTTGCCATTGTTTCCACAATATGCATCTGCTGCGACAGGATCTGTTATTGCAGAATTTCTAAAAGTTGCTTCCAAATTCGCACAATGGAACAATCCCGTGGTGCGTATTCAAGAAAATTTTTATCAAGACCCAGGTTTTATTGCTGCATACGCACATGTTATTCAAAAACATATTCAGGAAGATTTTAAAAATAAAAAACTGGATATGCTTTTATTAAGCTATCATGGTTTACCCGAACGCCAATTGCGTAACAGCACACCATGTTACAAAACACAATGTTTTTCTACATCGGATGCGCTTGCAAATGCTTTAGGTTTATCAAAAAATCAATATCGCGTTTCTTTTCAATCTCGATTGGGACGAACGCCTTGGATTAAACCCTATACCGATTTAATTTTACCCGAATTTATTCAACAGGGCATTCGGAATATTGCTATTGCGTGTCCCTCTTTTGTAGCAGATTGTTTAGAAACACTCGAGGAAATTAACATTCGGGCGCGAGAACAATGGCAATCGTTAGGTGGAAATGCATTTACATTTATACCCTGTTTAAATACAGAGCCACTTTGGATTAAAGCAATGGCAAAAATGGTTGGGGAATAATCCGAAAATTACTCCCCTGTCATACAACAAGATTTTTAATCTCGTTTATTGTTGACGTTGTTTTTGGCCAGGTTGTTGTTGGTCATGTGGTTGTTGTGGCTTTTGTGATTGTTGACCCATATTAGTGCTCCTTAAAATTAAATTAAACGTTTTTACGATTAACAAATGTAAGTATAGTCAAAATTTTAAAAGTCAAAAGCCTTGGTAGGTAATATGTCAAAATAGGTTTTAAATAGCAAAAGGTCTAAACTTAAAAAAAGCAGAATGGAAAAGACCCGAGGGCTATCATGTCTAATATAAAGAAGTTGTCGAATCGAAAATTAACGCAAAAAAAATCTTCTGTCGTAAACTAGAGGGCTATAGAATGACAGAAAAAATTGATTTGCATAATATTTTTACTCAATTAAACGCTATTAATAACAAACATATTCGCATTCTTATCCGAAAAAAAATGATTATTTATATAAAAAAAGAAAAAAATCTCAACGAGAAAAATACTTCGAAGTTAGCTGCTATTTTAAAGATAATACAACATTCTTCCTTAAACCCAAGCACTGTTTATAATATTTGCAAAATCATAATAGAAAAACATCATGCTTGGAAAAGTAATAAAATTAAATCGTTCTTTTTATTTTTAAAAGCGGTAGAGAAAGCAATTTCGGGTATCGCGTTACTAGTCTTAGTTGACGAAGTAGAAGAAGCCAGGGAAGCTGAAGAACTGAAAGAGACAGAAGGGCCTGAAGACGATGAAGGAGAAGAATTGGAAGAAGAAAAGGAAGACGAAGATGAAGAACCGGAGAAAAACGAGGAAGAAGAGAAAGATGCAGAAGTTGAAGAAGCCGAGGGGTTTGAAGTCGAAGAAGCGGAAGAAGAACAAGAGAAAGAAGAACTCGAGAAAGAAGAGCAAGAGGAAAAAGAACGGGAGAAAGAAGAGCAAGAGGAAGAGGAAGAAGAATACGAGAAAGAAGGGCAAGAGGAAAAAGAATGCGAGAAAGAAGAGCAAGAGGAAGAAGAATACGAGGAAGAAGCGCAAGAAGAAGAGCAAGAGGAAGAAGAACACAACGTACATGGGATACACGAAGTGCATGAACGTGAGAAACACGAAGAGCACGTCACACACATAGAATACGACAAACACGATAAAACCATTCACAAAGAGGAGGTAGAACACCAAACAAAAGAAGGGCATTCATTTTTACCCTTAGATAATTTAGAGAAGAAAAAATTTTTCACGGTTAAGAAAGATCATCCGGATTCAGAAGAAGATGAAAATCGAAAAAAGCCTCAGCCTTGACGGGGAAAATTCATCTCATTGTAAGGCATTCTTTAGTAGAAAGGCTAAAGGCCTTGGGAATTGAAAAGTGCCTCTAATTCTTCCCAGCGCTTATACATTTTTTTCAAGGTGTCTTCAATTTTTTGTAATCTAGCCAATGTATCTGAGACATAATTTTTTTCATTTTTATAAAAATTATCGCTAGCGATTTCTACATGGAGCAGCGCTTGTTCAGCTTCATGTTTTGCAATTTTTTCGGGCAACTCTGCACGTTCTTTTTTCATTTTTGAATTGAACTGAATAGCAGGAGCCTCTTTTGGGTTTATTTGGATTTCTGGGCTCACTATTGGTTTTTTATGCGCATTTGTGAGTGAAGGGGTGGATGTTGAAACGGGAATCGCGTTATACCCACCCACATATTCATTAATAATGCCGTCTCCGGCAAAATGTAGGGTGCTCGTTGCGACTTCATCCACAAAGGTTCTATCATGGCTAACCAGTAAAAGAGTACCTTTATAATCCACCAAAATGGATTCCAGAAGTTCTAATGACTCAATGTCTAAATCATTGGTTGGTTCATCTAGAACCAGTAAATTTGTAGGTAAACTAAACAGTTTTGCGAGCAATAAGCGATTACATTCTCCGCCCGAGAGCATTTTTACCGGGGTTCGCGCACGTTGCGGCGTAAACAAAAAATCCGATAAGTAGCTAATAATATGTTTTTCACTACCATTGACCATAATGCTTTCGCGACCACCGCCCACATTTTCGTAAGCGGAGAGCTTGGGATCGATACCCAGCCGTAACTGATCAAAATAACCAATTTGTAAATTCGTGCCCAATTCAACGAGACCACTTTTAGGCTCGAGCTGCCCCAACATTATTTTTATAAAAGTACTTTTTCCAACGCCATTTGGACCAATGAGTGCGATTTTATCGCCTCTGTATATCCGCATTGAAAAATCTTTAATTAAAACGCGATCATTGATTTGGTAACAGATATTTTCTGCCTTAATAACCAATTCACCCGACAGTTTTGTGTCGTTTGTTGTAAACTTTGGTTTTCCCTGTAAGCCTATACGTTGCGAGCGTTCGCGTCTTAATTGTTCTAGCGCTCGCACACGACCTTCATTGCGCGTGCGACGTGCTTTAACGCCTTGTCTTATCCAGACTTCTTCTTTAGCGAGATTTTTATCAAATAATTTATCGTGAGTACGCTCTACTTCTAAACGATGTTCTTTATCGACTAAAAAGCTATCGTAATCGCCCACCCATGAGGTTAATTTTCCACGATCTAATTCCAAAATTCGTTTGCTTAATTTGCGCAATAAGGTCCTATCGTGTGTAATACATAATACAGCGCCTTGATATTGTGCTAAATACGTTTCTAGCCACGTTATGGCTTCCAGATCTAAATGGTTTGTAGGCTCGTCTAGCAATAATAAATCAGGTTGTCCTACCAGCGCTCGTGCTAAGAGCACACGTCTTTGCCAACCACCCGACAAAGTCCCCATTTTTTTATCCGCGGGGAGTTCGAGTTGAGTCAAAATTGAATCGATAATTTGTACAAATTGCCAGCCTTGTTGGGTTTCTAATGCTTTTTGAGTTTGTTCTAGTTCGCGCATCCATTGATTTGTAGAGCCAGAATCGAATTCAGGTGGGTGTGCGATTAATTGGTGGTAACGTTTTAGCAGTAATCCGACTTCGTGTAGGCCTTCAGCAACCACATCGTAAACAGTCTCTGATTCTGAATGCGTAAGTGTTTGTGCTAATTCAGCGATTTTTAGTCCTGGCATTTTAAAAATTTTGCCATCATCAACTTTAATTGTTCCCATAATGACTTTTAGTAAACAGGATTTACCCATACCATTACGGCCAATTAAAAAAATCCGTTCTCGAGATTCTATTTTTAAATTAACTTTATCTAAAAGAGGGGATTCCCCAAAAGCGAGAGAAACAGTTTCTAATCGGATAAGTGCCATCTTTAAATATAATCTACAATTGAGTTTATGAATTCGTAACGATATCATGACGTTATATGTTTGTCTAGATGAATAACGAACATAACGGGGTTCATCGAATATTTACGAGAGCGTGAGTATACACTGACTTGCTATTGAACTCAACTCTAGTGTATAAGTAAGAAAAATAATAAAGACAACTTAGAGTGAGTATATACAAGCGGGGGAGATAAATTATGTATACGAAAAAAGCATTAGCCAACCTTAGTAAAGATAACGCTGAGTTTTTAGCAATGCAAAACGACGCAATCAATCCTGATTCCCCTAATTACTTAAGAGCGAGCTTACAACTTGGGGTATGTCAAGTTTATGGAATTGGGATAACCCAAGATGTTATTGCTGGATTTAATAAAATAATTGAGGTTTACTTTGCGAAAAAGACGTATTCATTTGCAGCTTGTAAGGCCATAGAACTCCCGGATGTTTCAGAAGGTGATTTAAATTCAATATTTCAGCATTACAATACGCTACAAGAAAAATCTCCTCATATAAACACCATTCTTGCGCTTTGCTATGAGAAGGGCATCGGGGTCAAAGCAAACTCACAACAAGCATTCAGGCTTTACACACTGGCTGCAGAGCAGGGATTGGCGGAGGCACAATACAGTCTTGGGCGTTGCTATGCTACAGGCATTGGGGTCGACGCAAACCCAGAAGAAGCATTGAAGCTTTATAGGCAGGCTGCAGTTCAGGGACACGCGGACGCACAAAACGATCTTGCGTTTAATTTGAGGGGCAATCAAAACTTACAAGAAGAAGCATTGAGCCTTCAGAGACAGGCTGCAGATCAGGGAAACGCGAAGGCACAAAACAAGCTTGGGCTTTGGTATCAAGACAGCATTGGAGGAGAGGGCGAAGCATTCAGGTTTTATAGACTGGCTGCAGATCAGGGGTACGCGGACGCACAATACAATCTTGGGCGTTGCTATGAGAGAGGCATTGGGGTTGTAGCAAACCCACAAGAAGCATTCAGGCTTTATGAGCTGGCGGTAGACCTGGGACATCCCATGGCACGACGTGCTCTTGCACGCTATGAATACAGCATTGGGGTCGACGCAAACCCACAAGAAGCATCAAGGCTTTATAAACTGCATACAGAACGGAATAGCATATTTGAAAAAAAAGGGTGTGCTAAAACAGCGTTACATCTCGCAGCAGAAAAAGGGTTTGAAGCAGTTGAAGCTGAGCTAAAAAAAGGGAATGTAAACATAAATGCAGAAGATGAAGAGGGTCGCACAGCACTTCATATTGCAGCGCAATACGGTCATGCGAAAGCCATCACTGCACTACTAGGAACATCAGGAATAAATGTAGATGCGCGCACTAAAGAAGGTTTGACGCCGCTTTGTTTTGCAATTATCAGTCAATGTTATACAGCAGTATTCACTTTGGTAGAAGCAGGAGCAGACCCAAATATCGATATAAAGATATGGGGCATTCAGGCCAAGACATTATTAGAATTAGCTAAAATAAAGGGAAATGAGGACATTATTCAGCTGTTGCTATTAAAGGCTACTATTCAAAATTTTGAAAAAAGTCCTACTAAAAGCAATCCTAGTAAAAAAGCATTCAAACAAAAAACTCAAACTCCCCCAGAAAAAAGTGAGCCTGGAATCATTGATAAAGAAATGAACTATGAAAAAAAATATAAAGAAGTTGAAGCCGAAAAACAACCAGAAAGCCTTAAAGAAACAACGCCAACTTCAGTAGAAACACTGGAAACAATTTTTAGCAAGAAATTAGAAGAAAAAATAATTCTTGTAAACAATATAAAAACTAAAATGCGCGAGCTGTCAGACAGAAAAAGAGATTTACAAAAAACGATTCTTTTAAGCATTTACACCTGCACTCAATTACTTGAGAAACCATTTAATTTTCAGATTAAACGCAAGAAAAAATCGCGCTTATATAAGTTAGAGTTAAACCTTAGCGATTTAAAGCATATTGAAAAAATTTTTGAAAACATAAAGGAGCAAGAAGAAATAATCAGTTGTTTTGCAGAGCGCTATACTAAGCTTCAAAAAAACTTAGAAAATGTAGAACACTCGAACCCAAATACAAAGTTGCTATTAACCGAGCAAAAAAATAAAGATACATCTGAAGATACGTTTACGTGGGATAATTTCTTGCAAACACTTGTATCTACCGCCGGAAAAACGAATAATGCAAAGAATGCCGTATTACAAGAAGGATTAACAGCTTTGGAAAAAGAAAGAATAACGGACGAGAAATTTTCTGGTCTTATGAGCGAATTAGAAAAATATCCTGCGCTATTAAAAGCACGAGAAAAAGACTGGTTGAATTTTAAGGAGAGCGTTGCTTCTTCGTTAGATACGAATGATAATAATAGAGCTACCGATGATAATAATAAAGCTACCGAAATTTACGATAAAATACAAGATAAACTAACCGAGCTAGGTCTATCTAAAGAAAAAACAGTAGAAGAAAAAGAGACTACAGAGAAAGAAGCGCTCGAGACGGTATCGTCTGAGGAAGCATTTCTTTCGCAACAAGAGCCAATAAGAAATGATCGTAGCGAAGCAGAAAGGTTCATCACACGCAATGCAACAGAACAAACAGTTCCACTCGAAGATACAGAACCCAAAATGGAACAGACTGCTAAAAAAACGCGTCAGATAGCTTTTAAGCAGAAAAAAGCACAGGAGACAGCTGCTCGGTTACAGGCCCTTCAAAATTGTCGTATAAAAAATCGTATTGCTGCAATACGATCCCTCGCCGTTAAAGGGGAAGTATTTTCACGTGCGAGCATCAGACAAGAAGAAAAAACAACAGTAGAACAAAGCCTACTTCTTACTAAAGGGTTGGTCGTTTTGTATCGTGAGGTAGAAACATTAAAGTCAATTATAGCAATAATAAGTGAAAAAAATGAATGGACGCAAGAAAGAAAATATGCGATCTTACAAGGCTTTGCTTTTGTAAATGAGATAGCTAAAAATCCTAAAGAAGGCCATCCGGATGACTCAATTAAAAGCGTTGCTCGTAAGCTTAGAAATGCAATTTATAAAGATCACCGCACCGTCATGGATACTCTTCAGACCAATGAAAATTTATTGGTTATGGTAACTGCATGGGTTTGTTTTTTAGAGACAACAAATGAAATCGGCGTTTTTGCTGGTGATGAAGGCGTATTAAATAATGTATCATCAGACTTTTTGAAAAAAGTCTACCAAATAGGTCTGAATTTGCCGAACAATTGTGACGCTAAAAAATGTACTACGCTCGTCAGCGAAATGATGGATTTTCGTAGTATTCAAAAATATGAAAGCGACTCCAACATCTACTTAATATCATGCGCAGTGGACACAAATCAATTTTTAGATTTCGTTAAGTTGATTGAAAATAAGAGTGAAATAATGATTGTTTGTGAACAAGATGCCACTGTAATTTATTTTAAAGATAAAAGCACTTGTAAAATGGCTAGCTTTAAGTGTAATGAGAATCTACAAACCGATATTTCGACTCTAGTACAAGGAAAAGTTTTAAATTTTAATGACAAAATTCTTAGTAAATCTACTATAAATCACGAAGAATTCTATGGCCAAGTATACGCAAGCGTTAGATTGCAAAACGGCTGTGCTTCTTTGGGAGAAGATATTATTGGTGAGCAAGCAAATAAATTTTGTTCAGCAATCTCGAGCTCAGCATCCAAGACTTTGAAAAACGCTGCCAGCGCTAAAGATCACACTGCATCACAATTTTTATCACAACGCGATGTAAAAGCATACCTTATCCATCTTGAGGAACTTCTGCTTAGAGGGAGAACGGCAAGACATGGGCAAAGCTCAACAGCAGAAAAAACTAAACGCAACAACTATGGTGCCGAACTATTATTCTTCCAAGGTCTCAAAGCCAGAAGAGATGATACTGAAGAAATTAAGGACAGACCTAGCACACAGTCTCGTTAATTTGAGTTAAAAAACCTAAAAATTTTGGGCATTAAACAGAGCCTCTCGTTTATTCCAACATCTAAAAATATAGACTATCCTATATTTAAGGTATTTGATATAAAAATACCTGTACAGGGAGGTATAACGGATGACATCGACGCTATTTGGGCCTTACGCACTATTATTGCTTGTGGTGGGCTTAATATTAGTCTTTATCTATATTCAGGATTCTCGACAAAAAGAGCATGCCATTTTACGTAATTTTCCCATTATTGGGCATTTCAGATACATTTTAGAAGGTCTAGGAGTCTATTTACGTCAATTTTGGTTTGCGCAAGATAGAGAAGAGCTTCCCTTCAACCGTGCAACACGCTCCTGGGTCTATAGAGCTGCTAAAAATGAAGATATGACCGTGGGATTTGGTTCCACGCGCGATTTACGCCCGGTAGGCACCGTGTTGTTTGTGGATGCGCCATTTCCTGTCTTAGGAGAAGACGCCAGTGAAATACAGCCCGTTACCATAGGCCCATACTGCAGAATCCCTTATGTTGCCAAATCGTTGTTTAATATTTCTGCTATGAGTTATGGTTCGATTTCTAAAAATGCGGTGCTCGCCTTAGCCGAAGGCGCCAAAATAGGTGGATGTTGGTTAAACACGGGGGAGGGCGGGGTTTCGCGTTACCATCTTGAATCGGGCTGCGATCTTGTCGCACAAATTGGAACAGCGAAATACGGCTTTTGTGATGCAAATGGAAAACTGAGTGATGAAGCCCTAAGAGGTGTTGCTCTTTATCCTCAAATAAAAATGTTTGAATTAAAGTTGAGTCAAGGTGCAAAACCCGGTAAAGGAGGTATTTTACCAGCTGTTAAAGTAACACCTGAAATTGCCGAGATTCGTTTTATTAAAGCGCACCAAGATTCTATCAGCCCCAATCGACACCCCGAAATTAGTAATGTTCAAGAGTTGATGGATTTTATAGAACATATTCGAACACTGACAGGAAAACCCGTTGGATTTAAAATTGTGATTGGTAGCTACGAGTGGTTAGATGATCTCTGTATTGAAATTTTAAAAAGAGGTATCGAAAACGCACCCGATTTTATTACATTAGATGGCGCAGAAGGTGGAACAGGCGCTGCACCGGCAAGTTTAATTGATTACATGGGACTACCCATTGCTGAAAGTTTACCGGTTTTGATTGATAAATTGGTTGAATATGGATTGCGCGATCGCATTAAAGTGATTGCTGGCGGAAAATTGATTACGCCTGCCGAAGTTGCCTGGGCATTGTGCATGGGTGCTGATTTTGTCGCTTCTGCACGTGGCTTTGCTTTTGCTTTAGGTTGTATTCAAGCATTGAAATGCCATACCAATACGTGTCCAACCGGTATTACAACGCATCAACCGCATTTAGTACAGGGATTAGATCCCGCCACAAAAGCGGTGAGAGTTGCCAATTATCTAAAAAGCATTTTGTACGAAACAGGGGTTATCAGCCATTCTTGCGGTGTTCGTGAGCCACGAGAGTTAACGCGAAAACACGCACGTATTGTAACGGAAAGAGGAACTTCTATGCTACTCTCTGAGATATATCCCGATCAAGTGTTGGGATCAAAAGCAAAATAGTGCTATTGCTTTTTAGAGAATTATTTTGAAGAAACAGATACATGGTAAAATGTCTTACTGTATATTAAGATTGATCTCTTATACCCAAATTTTAATTCGTTTCAAAAAGGATTCGACCTTTCATGAATCTCGTAAAAGCTGTTATTCCAAGACTCTGTGCCGTATTCAGTTTCACTCAGAAATCCTGTCAAAAAGTCTATTCGCACGCCAAAGCATATACGATAAAACTTTATGAGAAAAGCGGGATGAGCAAACAAATGGCTGTCATGCTTATTTGCATGGTTGGCTTGTTTGGTGCTATTTTTGGGTACAAATTGTTAAGTGGTTTTATTTATTATAAATTTATGATGCCAGCGCGACCTTCTGTGAATGTATCGGCCATGAAGGCGGAATACCAATCCTGGCAACCTCTGATTAAAGCTTCTGGCAGTTTGCGTGCTGTACAAGGGATTAACGTTGCCTCTGAAATCGCAGGTATCGTTCGGCGTATTCATTTTGTACCGGGTGCTTCTGTTAATGAAAATGATCTGCTGATCGAACTGAATGCAGAGGCTGAAATCGGGCAATTGCATTCCTTAGAAGCCATCGCTGAGCTTGCTAGGATAACTTATGCGCGAGATAAACTTCAATTTAAAGGAAATGCGGTTAGCCAATCTACCTTAGATGCGGATGAAGCGGATCTTAACAATAAAGAAGCGCAAGTCGCAGGCCAAGCCGCAATTGTTGCAAAAAAAACAATTCGTGCGCCTTTTACAGGTCGGCTTGGAGTTTCACTTGTTAACCCAGGACAATATGTTAATCCGGGTGAAAATCTGGTTACCCTTCAAGCACTCGATCCTGTTTATGTCGATTTTTTTCTACCGCAAAAAATGTTAAGCCAAATTTCAAGGGGCTTAACTGTTTCGTTCGTAACGGATTCCTATCCTAATCAACTATTTACTGGAAAAATTACAACCGTAAATCCCATTGTCGATTTAAAAACACGCAATGTACAGATCGAAGCATTACTGAGTAATGCTGAGTTAAAGCTCTTGCCAGGCATGTTTGGTACCGTAGAAGTCGGTGCTGGCGAGCCACAACGGTTTATAACGCTGCCCAAAACCGCAATTACTTTTAATCCTTATGGCGAAATTGTTTATATTGCTAAAGAAACAGGCAAAGACAAAAAAGGAAACGCCACCTATACAGTAATGCAAACTTTTGTAAAAACAGGAGAAACGCGTGGTGATCAAATTGCCGTGCTAGAAGGGCTACAAGCGGGAGATTGGGTGGTTACCAGTGGTCAATTAAAAATTAAAAATGGAATACCTATTGTTATTAATAATACTGTTGTGCCAGGTAACGCGATGGCACCCATTCCAGTGGATGAATAATGCAAATAACAGATATATTCATACGTCGACCTGTATTGGCAACGGTTATTAGTTTACTGATCCTTGTGCTTGGATTACGTGCGCTCTTCGGACTTCCTGTGCGTCAATATCCCTTTACTGAAAATGCAACTGTCACAATAATAACAGCGTATATTGGCGCAGATCCTGCTCTTGTTGCAGGATTTATTACAACACCGATAGAAGATGCGGTTTCTCAAGCGAATGGTATTGAATATATGACGTCTACCAGCCTTCAAGGGGTAAGTACGGTAAAAGCTGTTCTAAAACTAAACTATGATCCCAATAAAGCACTCAGCGAAATCAGCACAAACGTTAACGCAATAGTAAATCAATTACCTCCTGGGGCACAGGTGCCTGCGATTACCATTGAAGTAGGTGAAAGTATTGACTCCATGTATATTGGCTTTTCAAGTAAAGCCTTAGCGAGTAATAAAATTACCGATTATTTAATCCGCAATGTTCAGCCTAAACTTCAATCAATCGAAGGTATACAAGAAGCGCAGGTTTTAGGCAAACGAGAATTCGCTTTACGTGCGTGGTTGGATCCTAATAAGATGGCGGCTTATAATCTAACCGCAGCACATGTTTCGGAGGCACTTAGCAATAATAATTTTATTGCTCCTGTAGGCCGCACAGAAGGCCAGATGATAACGGTGAATTTAACGGCAGCGACAGATATCCACACCGTCGATGAATTTAACAACCTTGTTTTAAAATCTGAAAATGGAGCGATTGTACGCTTAAGTGATGTCGCAAACGTTACTTTAGGCTCTGAAAATTACGATACATCCGTTAGTTTTGATAATAAAGATGCGGTCTATATCGGGATAAAGGTTGCACCCACAGCCAATATATTAACCGTTATTGATACAGTACGTAAGGTATTTCCCGACATTCAAGCACAATTACCCACAGGTCTTGAAGGGAAAATTGCTTATGATGCAACTAAATATGTAAATAGTGCTATTCATGAAGTAGAGCATTCCTTGCTAGAAGCCTTGCTCATCGTCACCGGTGTTATTTTCTTATTTTTGGGTTCCATTCGATCCGTTATTATCCCGGTTATTGCAATACCCCTATCCTTAATAGGGGCTGTTTTTATCATGTTATTGTTGGGCTTTTCGATTAATTTGTTGACGCTACTTTCGTTAGTATTAGCCATTGGACTCGTGGTCGATGATGCAATTATCGTGGTTGAAAACGTGCATCGTCATATGGAAGCCGGGATGACGCGTCTTGAAGCTTCCTTGCTAGGTGCACGAGAGCTGGCTAATCCCATTATTGCTATTTCAGTGATCCTCATTGCCGTTTATTTACCGATTGGGTTTATGGGCGGTTTGACAGGTGCGTTGTTTACTGAATTTGCTTTTACTTTAGCAGGTGCTGTTGCGGTCTCCGCTATTATTGCACTTACTTTATCACCCATGATGTGTTCTAAATTACTGGTTTCTTCGAATAATCATAACGGCAATCAAAATCGTTTTAGCCTTTACATTGATAATCAATTTGAGAAATGTCGTCAGAGTTATGAACGTGGTTTACATTATTCATTAAATTATCTTTCAGTGACGGCTGCATTCTCTGCTATTATTTTACTGAGTATTTATGCTCTTTACTCTACATCAAAAACAGAACTTGCACCGCAAGAAGATCAAGGAATTGTGATTTCGCTATTAACCACATCGCCGAATGCAACCTTGCGCCAAACAGAACTTTATATGCAGCAAGTTTACGAAACATTTTTGAAGTTTCCAGAGCTTGACCATGTTTTTCAATTAACGGGCATTGCAGGTCTTAATACGGGAATTAGCGGTATTGTATTAAAACCTTGGGATGAGCGTCAGCGAACAACTAATCAAATTCAACCAGAACTGCAAGGGCTGTTTTCTCAAATTTCAGGTGCGAATGTGGTTGCTTTTCAACCCGCATCTTTACCGGGCACGAGTGGTTTACCTATTCAATTTGTTATTGTAACAACGGATTCATACGAAAGGTTAAATGAAGTTTCTAATAAATTGTTACAGAAAGCGTATGCCAGTGGTCAGTTTATGTTTTTAGATACCGATCTTAAGGTCGATAAGCAGCAAACCAGTATTGAATTGAATAGAGATATGGCAGCTGAACTTGGTTTGACGATGAAGGATATTGGCAATGTCTTGGGATCTAATTTAGGTGGAAATTATATTAACTATTTTAATATGTCAGGACGTTCTTATCAAGTGATCCCACAAGTTAAAAGGGTGGAGCGACTCAATGCAGATCAGTTGTTAAATTATTATATTACGACGAATGGTTCTTCTATCCCACTGTCTACGGTTGCTTCGCTTAAAACCACGGTTGTTCCGGAATCACTTAATCGCTTTCAACAACTTAATTCTGCAACGATTACAGGAGTCGCATTTCCTTCCGTCAGCATGGGGCAGGCGTTAGGCACTTTAAAGACGATTGCAAACGAAGTGTTGCCAGAGGGTTATTCTGTAGATTACTCTGGACAATCGCGACAGTTTCAGCAAGAAAGTAATAGCCTAATGGTTACTTTTTTCTTTGCGCTGATTATTATTTTTCTAACTTTAGCGGCTTTGTTTGAAAGTTTTAGAGATCCGCTGATTGTTCTTATTAGTGTGCCTATGTCTATTTGCGGTGCGATGATTTTTGTGAGTTTAGGCATTGGTGGTGCTAGCCTAAATATTTATAGCGAAGTGGGGTTGGTAACACTGATAGGACTTATCAGTAAACATGGGATTTTAATCG
Organism: Gammaproteobacteria bacterium; assembly: GCA_035443705.1. Classification (GTDB taxonomy): domain Bacteria; phylum Pseudomonadota; class Gammaproteobacteria; order UBA6186; family Azoamicaceae; genus CADEGZ01. The sequence continues at coordinate 8,687 of DAORSV010000019.1, read as the reverse complement.
TACAATTTGCCAATGATTTGCAAAGAGAAGGAAAGCATAAACGCGAAGCGATAGAGATGGCAGCCGCCATTCGTCTTCGTCCTATCTTAATGACAACCGCTTCCATGGTACTAGGTGTGATTCCTTTAATTATGGCCACCGGAGCGGGTGCAGTAAGCCGTTTTAATATTGGTTTAGTGATAGCCTCTGGAATTTCTATTGGTACTTTATTTACGTTATTTGTCGTGCCAGCGATGTATATGTTTTTAGCGGATACTCTAGAAACGGAAAAAACAACCGTTACCGCATGAAAGGACGACACACTAGCCTGGATAAACATCTAAAAAAGAATATACTTTGGATAGAAGAAGTTCCCAGTGTGCAAAAAGTGGTTTTGGGCATTTCTGAAGCCTGCCGGCATAAATATCCTCCAGGGCATATTCGATTCAAAATGGATGTAGAGGGAGGGATTAAAGTAACCGGCTACTCGGGCACTGGAGTTATCGATATTTTTATTAAAATTGCTCCCATCTCTGCACGTAACGAGGTAAAAACAAAAATTGCTGAACGTTATAAATCAAAAAATCAACAATGCTAATGTTGATTTAATCTGTTTTCAGGATTACAATTAACGAAAATCGACATTTTCGGGGTCTAGAGGGCTTATTCCGTGTATCTGCAAAGATTATTAAAGATTTCTGACTTATTAAAACAAAAATCATTTTTCCTATTTGGTCCTCGCGCGACTGGCAAAACAAGCCTTATTCGTGAACAGCTGTCAGCAAATGTACTTATCATCAATTTACTAAGAAGTGATATGTTTTTGCGACTAAGCGCTGATCCCAGTTTGCTAGAAGAAATTATCGAAACAAGACCTAATGCTGAGACAATAATCGTGATTGATGAGGTGCAGAAAGTACCCATATTGCTCAACGAGGTACATCGGTTAATAGAAGAAAAAAAAATCCGGTTTTTACTAACCGGTAGCAGCGCACGTAAGCTTCGAAAAAATGATGTCAATCTTTTAGCAGGACGAGCATGGGAAGCACGCTTATTTCCTTTAACACGATCGGAAATCCCGGATTTTTCGTTGCCACGTTATTTAAATTTTGGTGGATTACCTTCAGTGTATTTAAGCGAAAATCCACGAGAAGAGCTAATCGCTTATGTAGACACGTATTTAAAAGAAGAAATTCAGGCCGAAGCGGTTGTTAGAAAAATTCAATCTTTTGCAAAATTTCTACAAATTTCTGCGTTAACCAGCGGAAAGCTGCTAAATTTTAGCTCTCTTTCCAATGACGTCGGTATTCCCGCCGCAACGATTAGAGAATATTATCAGGTTTTAGAAGACACTTTAATTGGGTTTTTGCTACCTGCCTGGACTAAAACACAGAAACGAAAAGCAATTAGCACGGCTAAATTTTACTTTTTTGATGTCGGCGTTATGCATCAGTTAGCGGAAATTTATACGGTAGAACCCAATACCGATGTCTATGGTCAAGCTTTTGAACATTTTATAGCAATGGAGTTAAGCGCTTATTTAAGCTATAACAGAAAAAATCTTACTTTAAGTTTTTGGGCAGCTCCAAATGAACGAGAAGTTGATTTTATTATTGGTGATGATATTGCAATCGAAATAAAATCAACGAAATCTGTTAATGCTAAACATCTTAAAGGCATTAAAGCGCTGCAAGAAGAAGGTATTTGCAAAAAATATTTCTTGGTTTCGTTTGATAAAATCCATAGGATCCACGAGGGCATAGAAATCATTCATTGGGAAAACTTCCTAGACTTACTTTGGCAAAACAAGATAGTTTAAGATTCGTATAATGTATATTATGTTAAATTATAGATTAACCTAGTGTCTCTACCCAAGCTGATGCTTGTCCTCGTTTGGATTCATAGCCCTAGAAAGCCGCTTTCACTTCCTCAGGGCTTATCATCTTCATACAATGGTGATGTCCCAACGGACATTCTCGCTGTTTACAGGGTCTACAAGACAAATCGAGTTGTAGAATTTTTGCACCAACAGTTAGGGGTGGCGCAAACTCAGCGGGTGTAGGACCATAAATGGCAACAACAGATCGTTTCAAGGCGGAAGCAATATGCATTAACCCTGAATCGTTGCTCACCACGTTCGTGACAACACTTAATAAATCGATAGCCTCGGGTAGTGAAGTTGTGCCTACAAAATCTCGGCAACGATTGTTACACAAGGATTGTATTTTATTTCCAACGGCTTTTTCGCCAGCCGAGCCAAATAACCAGATCTCCCAACCTTCATCGATCACCTGATTCGCTAATTCTGCATAATATTCTTCAGGCCAACGTTTGGCAGAACCAAAAGCGGCACCTGGACATAACGCTAAAACAGGTCGGTTTTTATCTAATGTAATCGAAAATTTATCGAGTGTTTTTTGTACTTCAATTGGATTAACACTTAATGCTGGCCACCAGCGTTGAGGAATCGTTTTAGCGGCTTCTTCTTGCCCTTTGGGAAACGCTAAAGCCGCATATTGACTGGTCATACTTGTTAAAGCAGCTTTATCCAATCGACGAATATCATTTAATAATCCAAAGCGAGACTCCCCTATCCAACCCGTACGTTTTGGGATTTTTGCCCAAAATGGGATAAGAGCCGACTTCCAAGAATTCGGCAGTACAATCACTTGATCATATTGACGTGTTCTAAGCGCCTTCCCTGCTTTGTAACGCTTCCCTATTGCCAATTCCCCATGCTGAATTAAGGGCATAGCGAGGGCGTCATGGACCTCAGGCATGCGTTGTAACAAAGGTAAGGTATAGCTCGGGGCGAGTACATCAATCAGCATTTCTGAGCCAGAACGTTCTAACACAGCTTTAAATAAAGACTGTGCCATCACCATATCTCCTACCCAGGCTGGCCCTAAAACCAATGTTTTTATCATAAACTGAAGCCCTCTTGCACCCTTAAAAACACGCAAGCGTATTATATGGATAATAAGTGCAGCCACCCGAAGTAGGCCGAGGCACTCCCGTTGTACCGGGTACGCTGAGAGGTTTATTTTGTAAACTACGTACCGCGAAATAAGCAAAGATTTGCGCTTCCATCGCTTGACTGCTCCACCCTATTTCATCTGCGGTTAATATTTCCACATCCGTACCCAATTTTAGATGTAAGAGATCTTTAAGCGCGTTTAAAATAACCGGGTTATACCACCCACCGCCGGCTAAAACCCAAAGCTTTGGGAATAATTCTACCGAACTTAAATCTAAACTATTAACAAGCGTCTTAGCCGTAAATACCTCTAAAGTCGCGCAGGCATCTTCTAAAGAAAGAGTCTCTAACTCGGGGATGAGTGTCATATCGTTATAATCCAGCGATTTAGGCGGTATTTGTAATAAATAATTTTGATCTAATTTAATAATGGCTTTTTCGAATAACAGAGCCAATATGTCCTTATCCACCCGTCCCTGTTTTCCGTATCGACCATCAGTATCCATGTTTTCTTTGCCTTGCGTACGTTGACGAACAAGACGATCAATTAAAGCATTGCCGGGACCTGTATCAAAACCAACGACGCTTTCTTCATTGTTATTCAGAATCAAGCTAATGTTTGATATACCACCACAATTAACAACAGCAATGGGTAATTTATTGTCTCTAACCGCTAAGGCATAATGATATAAAGGCGCAAAAGGTGCACCGCAGCCACCCGCTTCAATATCACGACTTCTAAAATCATTAACGACAGTAATGCCGATTTCATCTGCCAATTGCTGACCATTCCCAACGATAATACAAATTTTGCGCTCTGGGTTATGAAATAAAGTTTGGCCATGATATCCAACAACATCAACTTGACGCGCACTCATTTTTTGCGCGTTCAGCAACTTTTTAACGGCAATACCATGCAGTTTTGTAGAATGTTCAATAATTTTATCTAGCGTAATTTGCGAATTCGATCTATTTTCTTGATAAAGATAAAACGATAAATCTGAGATTTTTTGTTCAATATCGAGATTTGTGTTAATACTAAAGGCTTCTTTTATATAATCAGGGATTGCTTGTGGGTAATAAATTTTAGCTTGTTCCAAATTTCCCGCACATTTTTTAACCGCATATTCTGCAGATTTTAATAATATTTTAAATCGTGGATCATAAGTGAGAGAAATGTGAGCCAACGCTCTTAAAACAGTAGGAGAACCATCTGTTTCAAGCAAAGCGGCCTCAATGCCATCCATTGAAGTGCCAGACATCAAGCCAATGCTTATCATAACCTTAAAGACCCACTTAAGTTAATTAACTTAATATTATATAAAAATATTTAAAGCCAATATAAACAAAAACAACCCTCATCACAACCGAAGCCACACGGGCTTAGAAATAAAAAAATCAGTTAAATAACCTCATGTTTTCTAAAGAGGGTCGCGCAATTTTTACTGTGGAATGTCGTTTTCTACTTACAAGGTATTGAATTTTGTGGTATATATATAGCTTATGATGTATTCTTCAAAAAATCTTTTTGATTTTACGCCCTTTATTCCAGATGTATTAGGTATTTTGGGTGTATTGATTATTTTGTGGTACTACTTTTTGCTGCAACTGGGAAAATGCGCTGCCCATAATTTAGGTTTTTCTGTTGGAAACTTTGTAGGCGCAATTCTTCTTTTAATTTCGCTTTGGTATAACTGGAACCTTGCCTCTGTTATTATCGAAATCGCTTGGTGTCTTATTAGCGCCTATGGTATAGCTCGGTATTATTCCCGCACAAAGATACGGCGATAATTTACGATATTCATTATTTGTTGCAACGGTATAATTTCACTCGCCATGACAGTTTTATTATTGTAGCTCTCAACCTAAAATGTTATTTCTTCGATAATTTACTATGACGATAGCCATAAAATGCGTAAATAATAATCCCAATTACCATCCAAATAATAAATCTTAGCCAGGTCGTCCAAGGCAGACTGATCATTAAATATCCGCACGAGATCACACCCAAAACTGGGATCAATGGATTAAAGGGCGTTTTGAAGGGTCTCGGTAAATCGGGTTTCGTGATCCGTAAAATAATGGCACTAATGCACACGATGACAAAAGCCGCGAGTGTACCAATATTCACTAATTCAGCCACATCTTTCATCGGGAAAAAACCAGCGATCAACGACATCACAATACCGCTAATGGCAATAACTCGGATAGGGGTTTGCGTCTTTGGATGAACGCGCGAAAAAAGCGGCGGAATTAAGCCATCTTTAGACATCGAATAAACCACGCGTGTACCTGCAAAAGTAAAGATTAACATGGTTGATGTTAGTCCTGCGATAGCACCCAGTGCAATCATATCAGCCGTTATTTTATGTCCTAAATTCAAAATGGCTTCGGCAACCGGTGATTGGGTATTCAAGGTGGTATATGAGACAATGCCTGTTAACAATCCAGACACGGCAATGTAAAGCGCCGTACAAATACCCAGCGAACCAATAATCCCTAACGATAAGTCTTTTTGTGGGTTTTTCGCTTCTTCGCCTGCGGTTGAAACGGCGTCAAATCCAATAAAAGCGAAAAAGACTAAAGCCGCTCCTTCCATAACACCTTTCCATCCAAAAGGCATAAACGGTGTCCAATTATGGGGCTGAACTTCTGTTGAGGCTACTGCAATAAATAACGCAATAGCGGCCAATTTAATAAAGACAATCAGCATATTAAAGCGTGCGCTTTGTTTTACGCCGATCATTAACACCCCGCACAGCGTTAAGATAATCAAAACAGCAGGAAGATTAATAAATCCTCCTTCTGCATAGTTTTTAAGTAATTGTACAGGGATTGAAATGCCTATGGACAAGAGCGCATCATTGAGATACCCAGACCACCCAATCGCAACAACAGAAGTTCCGACACCGTATTCTAAAATTAAATCCCAACCGATAATCCAAGCAACAATTTCGCCGAGTCCCGCGTATGCGTAATTGTAAGCACTGCCCGATCCACGAATACTGGCTGCCAGTTCAGCGTATGTCAATGCCGCAAAGGAGCAGGCGATACCCGCGAGCCCGTAAGAGAGAACAATACCAGGACCCGCTTGCGTCGCAGCTACTATACCGGTTATCACGAAAATGCCTGCGCCAATGATCGCGCCGATGCCCAATAACGTTAAATCAAAGGCGGTTAAGCAGCGTTTTAGCTCGCCTTCCGTATCGGTTTGATGCAGCATTTTTGTTCTAAATATACTCATGTCCTGTAAAATTCCTCTCTCGTTAAGCCACTACTCATATTTAAAAGTTATTTAACTTTATTCTAAAAATCTCAGGCCTAGTTAGAATTAAGGCGGTATTCAGTAGAACATAATAACATTTTTTTTCAATAGGCAATAGAATTGCTCGGCAAACTGAAAACAGCCCACCGAGCAACCCATTGTTGTTAGCGTTACTTAAACAGTACTATTTAATGCGATGAACATTTACAACAAGATGAGTCACATTTGCTGCATTTAGATCGACACTTCCAGCAACACAGGCATACGTTATAAATCCATGCAAATACCAATGCACCCACAAATCCGGCGATAAATCCAAAGAGCACTGCACCCCAAACACCGGAAACACCCATCGTACGCACGACTTCAGCATGCATATGCGCGCTAGAGCCCAACCAAGCGAGGACTAAAACGCTCAATCCATTAACAAAACCAGATGCAATACCTAAGGACAGAGGGCATAGCTTGGTGTAGCTTTTATGCTGTTTACCACTGCCGCATTTACTTCCATGCTCAGCGCTACCCTGTTCATGCAGAGGTGTGTGTGCATGCTTATTTTCTGAATGATTCATATTTCCTTCCTCCATACCAAAATGTGCATTAATCATTCTTAAGTATAGAAGAAAGTAAATTTTTTTGGCTGCTTGACCTATTTAAAACTAGAGAAAGTTAAGCTTCACTACGTTTCCAGCCGCCTTCCTCCATGATTGTCTTGATTGTAGCTTTAAGATAATCCACACTTCAAAAAGTTTGACCTTTCCGTCCTTTTAAGCTAAACTTTAGACTAGTTTAAGACCAGTATAAGAGGATATGTATATGCAATCTATCGGTGCCTTCGAAGCAAAGACGCATTTTTCAGCTTTGCTAGAACAAGTTGAGAAAGGACAAGAAATGCTTATCACTAAGCATGGTAGAGTTGTGGCAAAATTGTCACCTGTTGGGTTTAATAAATCGCATCTTAAAGAAGCTGTTGAAGATATTGAAAAATTTCAAAACGATCATAAGCTCACGCTTGGGTTAGATTGGAAAATACTGAGAGATGAAGGACGGAAATAAAATGAGTTTTGTACTAGACGCATCGATTGCGCTTGCATGGTGTTTTTCTGATGAAAGCACCGCTTTTACGCATAAATTGCTCGTACAATTAGAAAATGATATTGCTTTAGTTCCCACAATTTGGTCATTAGAAGTGGGAAATATACTTATTATGGCTGAGCGCCGAAAGCGCATCAGTTACGCAGAAATGGTACAATTTTTAGAGTTGCTCAGCGCACTTCGTATAGAAGTTGATGCTGATACCCCTTCTAAAGCTTTTCATGAAGTTTTATCTTTAGCCTATTCTGAAAAATTAACCACATACGATGCCACTTATGTTGAACTGGCCATGCGGCACGGTCTTCCTTTGGCCAGCAAAGATCTTGAACTTTGTAAAGCTGCTAAAAGACTTGGTGTTCATGTTATTTGTGAATAGTACCTCAACTTAAGAAGCCAACATTTGAACACGCCAGCCCCCTGCCTCATTCACGGCTAAAGCTTTCCAGACCCACGGTAAAGTGCTTGCTAAAACTTCAGCACATTGCCACGGTGGATTAATAATCAACATACCAGAGCCCATTAAACTTAAGGAGGCATCTTGTGGATAAATGCCTAACTCTGCAACAATGGCACTCTCTAAACCAAGAGAGCTTACAGATTTTAAAAATTGGTTTACTTGCCAAAGATCTTTTATCGGGTACCAAATCGCAAAAACGCCGGTTGGAAATTGTCTAAGACCCACTTTGATCGATGCCAATAATTGCTTCCATTCTTCCGGTTTTTCAAAAGCGGGATCCATTAAGGTTAAACCACGTCGCTCTGGCGGTGGCAAAAAGGCTTTTAAACCGAGGTAACCATCTTGATGGTGTACTGCAATTCTGTCATCGCCTTTAACATTTTTTCGAAGTATTCTATGTTCTTCGGATTGCAATTCCATTAGAATAAGACGATCTTTCTCTCTTAGAAAAGCTTCGGCAATTAAAGGAGAACCCGGATAATATTCCGGATACCCAAAGCGCTGAATCGTGCTTATGTAAGTTTCTATTAACTCGGGAATGGGTCGTACACCCTTTGATGCCTGATAATAAGAAAATAACTTCTGAATACCCATCACCGATTCATCTGTCTTTTTTGCAAATTCTGAACCTAAATAATACTTCCCTCTGCCCGCATGCGTGTCTAAATAACACAAAGGCTTATCTTTTTGGATCATTTCGCGAATTAAAGCAATGACGACGATATGTTTTAAGACATCGGAAAAACCACCTGCATGGTAACTGTGTCTATAATTCACGTGATGTTTCCAACTTTATTAGATTCCTAAAGCGCTAGTATATAGAAAAACGAGCGTAAGTTCTACGCCACTCGTTACATCGAGTCGTACCTCTCTTAACACTTTGGGCATATCCATGGTTATGTACTCCTTTTATC